>NZ_NEJU01000009.1:0-210886 GCF_002113295.1 Pseudomonas sp. B10(2017) | reverse complement strand
TGAATGGCAAGCTGAATGCCAGAGGTGCCTTGAGCACGTGTGGGAGCACAAGCTGCCATTCACCGTTCCACTTTGGCGAGAGCCCGAACAGTTGGATGAGGACCTAATCTCGAACCACAAGCGTGGGCCACGCCAAAGCTCTCTCACACTGTGAGTCTAGGAGGTTTTGGCGATGGCTTCCTTCTTGGGTATCGATGTTTCCAGTCTTTCCCTTGATGCACTGGTGCGGCCCCAGGACATCAGGATCAGTGTGCGCAACGATCCAGCGGGCTTTGAGGAACTGGTGAAGAGCCTTCGAGGGCTCAGCATCAAGCGTATCCTGCTGGAAGCTACAGGCGGCTACGAGCTTGATGTCATGCGCTTTCTCCAGAACGCCAGCTACAAGGTCATACGCGTGAACCCCAAGCGAGCCAGATCGTTCGCGGATTCCTTGGGTATCAAGGCCAAGACCGATGCCATCGACGCCGCAGTGCTGGCCCATTTCGCTGAGGTCATTCCAGACCAGCCAACCCTGAAAACAAGCCCTGAAAGGGCCCTGTTACGGGAACTCCTTCAGCAGCGTGATCGCCTAGTCCAACAGCGAGATGACGATCGACGGCGCCTGAAGCAGGCCCAGTCAGCGATGGTCGCCAATTTCCTGAAAACCAATCTTCAGCACTTTGCATCGCAGATAAAGTTGGTGGAGCAGGCGATCAAGCGGCAGGCCACAGTGCTCAACGATGAACGGATAGCCAAACTGAACGAAGTCAAAGGCATCGGGATGGTAACCGCGACCAAGCTGGTAGCGCTCTTGCCGGAACTGGGGCACGTGGAGTCCCGGGAAATAGCCTCTTTGGTCGGTGTGGCCCCCTTCAATCACGACAGCGGAAAGTCCGTGGGCAAGCGCTTTATCTCAGGAGGCCGATTTGAGGTAAGGCGTGCGCTGTACATGGCGTGCCTGGTAGCGGTGAAACATAATCCAACGCTCAAAGCCCGATATGAGGTGCTGCGTGGGCGAGGGAAACTTGCCAAGGTTGCGCTTGTAGCCTGCATGAGAACCTTCATCGTGCGCCTCAACGCAATGCTCAGAACGGGCACGCCGTGGCTGGATGACTTACCGCAGCCTGAAAACATGGCGCAGATCACAGCGTGATCCCTGTGGGAGCGGGTTACCCGCGAAGAAGACACCGCGATGGATGGCACGGGCTTCGCCCGTGTTCGCGGGCAAGCCCGCTCCCACAGGGATCACGCCAGCTTTTAGAAATTGAGCAAGACAGTTGCTCCCACACCGGCCGCATCGGCCTCAAACCATGCGCAGTCCTTGTAGGAGCCTGGCTTGCCAGCGGTGAGGCCAGTACAGGCAGTACAAGACAGTTTCTCCCACACCGAATACATCGGCCCAAAGCCTGTGCAGTCCCTGTAGGAGCGGGCAAGCCCGCGAAGGGGCCGACAGGAATACCTCACTGGCTGCCCACCAAAGCATCCTCAACCACCTTCAGCAGCACCTCTTCGGAAAATGGCTTGCCCAGGCAGACCAGCGCCCCAAGCGCCATCGCCGCCCGCACCGTTCCTTCATCCAAATGCGCCGACATGCAAATCACCGGCAAACGCCAACCCAGCCGGGCCAATTCGCGCTGCACCGCCAGCCCGCTCATCCCGGGCATCCTCAGATCGAGCAGCACGCACCCCGCCTGCCGCGCCAGTGCCGAGGCCAGGAACAGGTCCCCTGCAGCAAACGACAAGGTCTCGAAGCCTGCCGAACGCAGTAGGTTGGCCAGGCTTTTGCGCACCGACGCATCGTCGTCGACGATGCACACCGCTCTGCTCATGCGCCGCCCAGGCCCTCAGGCCGCGCCCCGATGACGTTGTGCATGGCCACCAGCTCCAGCAGCGAGCGGGACTGCATCTTGTTCATGATGTTCTTCTTGTGCACCTTGGTCGTCACTTCGCTGGTGCCGATCTGCTTGGCGATCTGCTTGTGCGACAGGCCGCCAACCACCAGCGAGAACACCTGCCGTTCGCGTTGGGTCAGGCGCTGGTACTTTTCCTCGACCTGCCGCGCATGGTGCCATCTGCGCCCTTCCGCCACGGCACGCGTGCGCACCGCCTGCAGCAGTGTCAGCAACTGGTCTTCGTCGAACGGTTTGGTCAGGAACTCCACGGCCCCGGCACGCATGGCCTGGACGGTCATCGGGATGGTGCCGAAGCCGGTCATGAACACGATCGGCCAGGGCAGCGCCAGCCGGCGCAGCGCGTCTTGTACCTCCAGGCCACTGGTATCGGGCAGATGCATATCCAGCAACAGGCAGGCACAGGGGGTTTCCAGGCGAGCCTCGAACAACGCCTCGGCACTGGCGAACAAATGATGCGGAATGTCCTGCGAGCGCAGCAGACGGCCCAAGGCCGTGCGCACCGACGGGTCGTCATCCACCACCAGCACCGGCACGTTCAAGTGCTCATCGAACAACTCGACAGTGTCGGCCACGGCGCACAACGGTGATTTGCCCAACGCCTCGCCAGGCACCTCGAGGCTGATCTCGGCAGCCAGGCGATAGCCCCGGCGCGGCACGGTCTGGATCAGGCCACGGTCGCCGAAGGCCTTGCGCAGCAAGGACACCTGCACCTGCAGGTTGTTGTCCTCGACCACCGTGCCGGCCCACACCTGACTGAACAGCTCGTCCTTGCCGACCACCCGGCCCTTGGCCTTGATCAGCGTCGCCAGCACCTCGAAGGCACGCCCGCCCAACAGGATCGGCTTGCCATCAACAAAGGCTTCGCGCCGCTCCAGCGACACCTGGGCATTACCTATTCGGATCATGGCTTCCTCGCGCGGGCATGGGCGTCTCCCAGCCCCGGGCAGCCTAGGCCAGCGTACGCCTTCAGACAATTATCCCGAGGGATAGGTTGGCCTGAGGACTATACAAAAGCCCGCCAGCCCCCAGGGGACGATAACGGACAACAGCGTGCCCGTTCCTGCCAAGCAGGCTGCAGGCCGCATCCGTGCTGGGCCCGCTGCGTATACTCGCGCGTCAGGATGTTGCTAGCAGGGGTGCCTTATGCTCGATGAACGCCTTGCCAACAGGCCCATCGATTACGACCAGTCCATCGACGAGGGCTGGCTGAACCGGTGCGACATCAGCGCGCTGGGCCAGGAAGGTGAGCTCAGCTACTTCCGCCTGCGCGACCCTGCCACCCGCCAGGCCTGGATCGCCGTACGCGCCCCGCGCGAGGCCCCCGCCGCCTGCCAGCGCCTGGAACGTGACTACCGCCTGCAACTCGACCCGGAGTGGGCGGTGATCCCCTCGGCGTTCGTGCGTTCGGCCGAAGGCCCGCTACTGGTGTACCCGGCCGGCCGCTCCATCGCCGACCTTATCGCAGAAGGCCCAGCAGCCCTGACGCCGTTTCTCGAGATTGCGGTAAACGCGGCCACTGCCTTGGCCCAGGCCCACGAACGCAATGTGCTACACGGCGCGCTGCAGCCAGAACATGTGTGCCTGCACACCAACCAACGAGTGCGGCTGGGCTGCTTTCACGCCGACCCGGCGCAGCTGATCAGCGAACAGGGCACCGCGCTCGGCAACTGGGCGTACCTGGCGCCAGAACAGGTCTGCCCGCACGGCAGCAGCAGCGACCGACGCACCGACATCTATGCGCTGGGTGCGATCCTCTACCAGCTACTGCTGGGCGAACTGCCGCTCGCCGGACGCGACACCCAGCACTGGCGCCAGCTGCATGCGGGCGTGCAGCCACGAGCGGCCTGCGAAGTGGACAGCAATGTGCCGCAACCTCTCAGCCGGATCCTGGCCAAGGCCTTGGCCAAAGAGCCGGATGCCCGCTACCAGAGTGCCCGCGCCCTGGCGGTTGACCTGGCCCATTGCCAACGGCAATGGGCCGCCAGCAAATCCATGGAGGCCTTCGAGCCAGGCTGTGCCGACCCGGTCACGCCCGACCGCGCACGCCTGTATGGCCGCTGCGCCGAGCAGAAGGCCATCGCCCTGCTGCTCAAGGCCCTGCGCCGAGACAGCAAGCCACAAGCCCTGTTCATCAATGGGGCTACCGGCATGGGCAAGTCGAGCCTGGTCGAGGCAGCACTCAAGGCCAACGCCCAGGGTTACTGGGCCACCGGCAAATGCAATGGCGTTGCCCAGGCCGTGCCCTACGCGCCCTGGGTCGAGATTCTCGGCGCGCTGACCACCCAGTTGCTGGCCAAGAACAGCCAGGACCTCGACACCCTGCGCCGCGAGATGCTGCGCCGCATCAAAGGCCACGGCCGGCTGCTGGGCAAACTGGCGCCAGACTTGCAGCTGGTCCTCGGCCCCCTGCCCGAGTTGCCGGCCAAGCCCACGCGCCTGGCGCTGCAGAAGGAGCTGCGGGCGATCGTCGAGTTCCTGCAGGTGTTCAGCCGCCCCGGCCAGCCGCTGGTGCTGTTCTTCGATGACCTGCAGTGGGTCGACGACGCCAGCCAGCAACTGCTGGCGCAACTGCTGGCTCACGCGCCCGGCAATCTGTTGCTGATCTTTGCCCGGCGCAATGATGCCCCAGCCAGCAGTCCCCCCATTGCCCTGCCCGCAGCGGTGCGCAGCACCACACTGAACCTGCGGCCCCTGCCGGTGGGCGCGGTGGCCGAGCTGATCGGCGAGCGCTACCACGTCGGCGCCGAGGACGCATTGCAGGTAGCCGAACTGGTGCACGAAAAGACGGCGGGCAACCCGTTCTTCATCAATCAGATTCTCCGGGCCCTGGTCGAGGACCAGCTGTTCACCTTCGATACCCAGGCCATGCGCTGGTCATGGTGCCTGAAGGCCGTGGCCCGCCACCGCTATTCCGACAATGTCGCCGACCTGATGATCCACCGCCTGGCGCGCCTGCCAGAGCCGCAGCGCAACCTGCTGCGGGTGGCCAGCGCGGCGGGCAGCCGCTGCGATGAACGCCTGCTTCAGCAGGTGCTCTCTCAAGTGCCCGGCGAACCGTTGAAAGCCTTGATTGGCGCGGGTTTCCTGCAATCGGGCCAGAACGGCCTGGGCTTCGCCCACGAGCGGGTGATGGAAGCCGCGTACGCTCTCACGCCCGCGCGCGAGCGTGCCCAGTTGCATGCACATATCGCCCTGGCCATGCGCAAGGCCTGGCCGGGGCGCCTGCACGAGGCACTGTTCGAGCTTGCCAACCAGCTTCAACGCGCCAGCCCATGCGGGTTTGCAGCGGATGACTGCGAAGCGTTCCTGCAGCTTTTACGCGAAGCCGCAGCACGCGCACGCGACAACGGCGCTTTCGAACAGACAGCTGGCTACCTGCACACGGCCGAGCAGTTGCTGCACCACTGCGCAACGCTGGAAAGCCGCGCCACGCATGGCTTTGCCATCGCCTGCATGGCCACCGAATGCGACATGCAACTGTCGCGAATGATCGCGGCCGAGGCCCGCATCACTGAATGCCGCCAGCGCGCTCGCTCGGCGTTGGACCAGGCGCGGGTATGCCGCCTGCAGGCGCTGCTGTGCACCTTGCGCGGCGACTATCAGGCGGCCATCGACAGCGCCATATCCGGCCTGGACTTGCTGGGTATGAGCACGGTGCGAGGTGTCGACTGGCAACAGGTCGAGGCCAGTCATGCCCATGTACAGGCCTTGGTCGAACAGAAAGGCCGGCACTGCCTGGAGTCGCTGCAGCGCACCGATTCGGAGGAAGTGACAGTTGCCATCAGCCTGCTGGCCACCCTGTCGTCATCGTTTTTCGTGAAGGACGACATCTGCTTCCTGCACCTGGCCAAGCTCATGGAGCTGTCACTGCTGCACGGCATCGCGCCGGGCAGCACCTATGGCATGGCCTGGTACGGGGTGATGATTGCCGAGCGCTTCGGCGCCTACCATGATGGCCATGCTTGCTGCCTGGCTGCGCTCAAACTGATAGAGCGGCACGGTTTCGACGCTGACTTGACCAGCGCGCTGCTGGCCCTGGACCAGGTCAGCGCCTGGACCTCGCCCATGGAGTTCGCCCGCCGCACCGCGCTGGATGCAGTTGACTCAGGGCGCGTGAGCGGTGACTTGGCGATGAGCTGCTATGCCTGCAACCACCTGGTTTCCGATTCGCTGTTCATGGGCCGCTACCTGCCGGACGTGGTGGAGGAACTGGCGCAAGGCCTGGCCGCCGTGCGTCGCCACGGTTACCGCGACATCGAGCAGATCCTGCAGGCCCAGCAAGCGTTCATCGCCAAATTGAGCGGCACGCCCTCCCCGGCCTCGGCCACAGCCTCGAAATCGCCTACCACGCGATTCTTCCAGTACCTGATGGCCGGCATGGGCGACTTCTACCTGGGCGATATCCCGCAGGCCATGCGCAACCTTGCACTGGCCGGCGACAACACCTGGGCGGTACCAGCGCACATCAACCTGGCTGATTATCACCTGTTTCGCGGCCTGGCCCTGGGCAGCCCCGAGGCCATTGGCAGCCCTGCCGACAAACTGCGCGAGCTACGGGCCCTGCGCGAGCGCTTCGGCCGCTGGGCCGGCTTCAACCCGGCCACCTTCCGCAACAAGCTGTTGCTGATCGAAGGCGTGATCGCCAAGCTCGAAGGCGACGGCCTGGCCGCCATCCGCTGCTTCGACCAGGCACAGATCGCCGCCACCGCCGCCGGTTTCATCCACGAGCAGGCGCTGGCCCACGAACAGCTGGCCGAGGTATGTATCCCCAGCGGCCTGATCTCTGGCGCCAACCTGCACCTGCGCATCGCCCGCGACTGTTTCCATATCTGGGGTGCGACCGGCAAGGTGCACCAACTGGAGGCTTTGCATCCATTCCTGCGCACTCAGCCGATCCAGGAAAGCCACCGCGCCACCAACCAGGCCAAGCTCGACCTGGAAGCCGGCATCGAGGCAGCACGGGCGCTCTCCGAGGAAGTGCTGCTCGAAGGCCTGATCGAAACCCTGATGGGCCAACTGACGCAGCACTCCGGCGCCGATCACGGTGCGCTGCTGATCGTCAGCGGTGCCGAATTCCAGATGGCGGCCCTCGCCTACATTGACGACGCCGGGCTGCACGTGAGCATGGACGACTGCCAGAAGTTCATGACCCAGGCACCGCTGTCGATCATCAACGCCACCATGCGCACCAAGAAGCCCCTGGTGCTCAACGATGCCCAGAGCGATTGCCCCGAGGCCTTCCGCCAGCAGTTGCTGGCGCGCAAAGCCCGTTCGGTGCTGTGCCTGCCGCTGGTGATCCAGGGCGTGCTGATCGGCCTGGTGTACCTGGAAAACCGCCTGGTACCAAACCTGTTCAGCAGCCAGCGCCTGGCCATGCTGGAAATCCTCGCCTCGCAGGCGGCAGTGTCGCTGCAAACCGCCAAGTTCTACACACGCCTGGCCGAAGACAACCAGACTCGCGCCCAGATGGAAGCCGAGTTGCGCCGCTCCCGCGCGGAGTTGGCGCGCACAGCGCACCTGCAGGTGATGAACGAGCTGTCCGCGTCCATCGCCCATGAGATCAGCCAGCCGCTGCTGGGCATAGCTTCCAACGCCGCTGCCAGCCTGCGCTGGCTGAAGCGAGCCAAGCCCGACCTGGAAGAGGCGATTGCCGGCCTGGAAGACATCCGCAACGACAGCGAACGAGCCGCCAACATCGTGCGTGCGCTGCGCTCGCTGGCCAAACAGTCGCCGATGCAACTCAAGGTGGTGAAGCTGGACGACCTGATCCGCGAAGTGGTGCGCCTGACCTCGGCCGATGCCGCCAAGGGCACGGTGGACGTGCAGATGCGCTTGCAGGCGGGGGTGAACGTGATGGCCGATCCGGTGCAGTTGCAGCAGTTGGTGTTCAACCTGATTACCAATGGCCTGGAGGCGCTGGCGGGGTATCGCGGCGATGGGGTACTGCGGATTGCGTCGGCGGTGGCCGGGGATGAGGTGGAGATCTGCGTGGACGACAACGGGCCGGGAATTGCAGCGGATGAGCGCGAACGGGTGTTCGATGCGTTTCATACCACCAAG
Source organism: Pseudomonas sp. B10(2017) (assembly GCF_002113295.1). NCBI lineage: Bacteria > Pseudomonadati > Pseudomonadota > Gammaproteobacteria > Pseudomonadales > Pseudomonadaceae > Pseudomonas > Pseudomonas sp. B10(2017). Next base: position 202,934 of record NZ_NEJU01000009.1, on the reverse strand, counting down.
ATCGGCGGCATGGGGATGGGCCTGGCGATCTGCAACTCGGTGGTGCAGGCCCATGGCGGGCAGTTGCAGGCGCTGGTGTCAGAGTTGGGGGGGTGACGGGTTCGCTTTACGCTGCCTGTGAATCCTTCTTGAGCCTGTACCGGCGCTTTCGCGTGTGAACACGCTCCCACAGGGATAGTGCACAGCCTGAGAACTGCACGGTTCCTGTGGAAGCGGGTTCACCCGCGAAGGGGCCGGTACAGGTTTGCATCAACGGGCGCTCAGGGCCGCATAGCTGTTCATCAGGTTGCGGTAGTTGGGTATGCGCTGCGACAGCAGGTTACCCAGCCCTTCGATGTCATTGCGCCAGTCGCGGTGCAGCTCACAGGCCACCGAGAACCAGTTCATCATCTGTGCACCCGCCTGGGTCATGCGCACCCAGGCCGCCTGCTGCACGGTTTCGTTGAAGGTGCCCGATGCATCGGTCACCACGAACACTTCAAAACCTTCTGCCAGCGCCGACAGGGTCGGGAACGCCACGCACACATCGGTCACCACACCAGCGATGATCAGCTGCTTGCGGCCAGTGGCCTTGATCGCCTTGACGAAGTCTTCGTTGTCCCATGCGTTGATCTGGCCAGGGCGGGCAATGTACGGCGCATCCGGGAACATCTTTTTCAGTTCTGGCACCAGCGGGCCGTTCGGGCCCTGCTCGAAGCTGGTGGTGAGGATGGTCGGCAGGCCGAAGAACTTGGCCAGGTCGCCCAGAGCCAGCACGTTGTTCTTGAACTCGTTGGGCGAAAAGTCCTGCACCAGCGAGATCAGGCCGGTCTGGTGGTCGACCAGCAGCACCACGGCGTCGTCTTTGTTCAGGCGCTTGTAATCGGGTTGGCTCATCGGGGTGACTCCTTGGGTTGGGAAAAGGGGCCGGCACTGTCCGCAAGGGCTATACCGGCGGATAGGTTCGGCTTAAGGATGGGCCTGCGCCTGGCGCCAAGCCTTGGGCGGCTGACCGACCAGGCGGCTGAAGGCACGGGTGAAATGGGCCTGGTCGCAGAAGCCGCATTCCAGGCTCACGTGGGTGATCGGCGCCTCGGTGGCGAGCAGGCGCTTGGCCTTTTCCATGCGTGCCAGCAGGCGCCAGGCCTGTGGCGAGAGGCCGGTGTTGACCTTGAATGCGCGAGAGAAGTGGCTGCGGGTGAGGTTGCATACCCCGGCGATTTCGATGATCGACAACGGGCTGTGCAGCATCAGTTCCTTGGCCCGGCGCAAACGCGCTGGCGTAAGTGCGCCGGGGGTTTGCAGCGGTGCTTGGGGCGTCCCGGGGTGCATGGCGACTCTCCTGTTCAATGCAGAAAGTCTCGCCCTCGGCACATGACAAAGTCCTTAGCCAAACCTGAATTGTTGTTAATTGCGCGCTGCTGGCCCTGGCGGTTTTGCCGATACTTTAAGATGCGTTTCGTATTCAGCTTGAGGCCGCTAGTGGCGGCCGGTATCCAAGGCAAAGAGCCATGCAGGAAAAACCCGCCCACCGCACCGTGGCCATGGTGCTGTTCAACGACGTGCTGTTGCTGGATGTCACCGGCCCCATGGATGCCTTCGCCATCGCCAACCGGTTCTTGCCTGCAGAGCGGCAATACCGGTTGTTGACCCTGGCCGAGGGGCAAGCGGCAGTGCGCGGCTCATGCGGGCTGAAAGTAATGGCCGACCTGCGTCTGGAGGACTTGCCGGAGGCCGTCGATCTGTTGCTGGTGCCTGGCGGCCCGGGGGCCTATGACATCGCCCTGCCAGGCATCGAGCGCTGGCTGCCACGCGCCGTGCGCCAGGCCAAACGCTTTGGTGCCATCTGCACCGGGGTATTCCTGCTGGGCCGGGCCGGGCTGCTGGACGGCTATCGCTGCACCACCCACTGGAACTACGTGGAGCGCCTGGCACAGGCGTTCCCCAATGCCAAGGTCGAGACCGAACAGATCTACGTGATCGACCGCTGCCTGATTACCTCGGGCGGCATCACCGCTGGCATCGACCTGGCACTGGCGGTGGTGGCCGAAGACCACGGCAAGGCGCTGGCCCTGGAAGTGGCCAAGGTACTGCTGGTCGCCCGCCATCGCCAGGGCGGGCAGACACCCTACGGGCCACTGCTGGCGGCTGTACCGCGGGATGATTCGCCGATTGCCCGGGTGCAGGCTTATATCGTCGACCATATCGAGCAAGCCTTCACCGTGCAGAAGATGGCCGACCTGGTGGCCATGAGCGGGCGCAACTTCGCCCGGACATTTCTGCGCGAGGTGGGGATCACACCGCTGCAGTACCTGCAGAATGCAAGGATCGACCGCGCGCGAAAGCTGCTGGAAGGCACCGACCTGCCGTTGAAGGTAGTGGCGGCGCAGTGCGGGTTTGGCAGTGACCGGCATTTGCGCAAGGTGTTTTGCGAGCGGATTGGCATGACGCCGGCGCAGTATCGGGCGCAGTTTGGTGGCAGTTGAGTATGCAGATTTCCTGTGCTGGCCTCTTCGCGGGTGAACCCGCTCCCACAGGTACAGCGGTGTGTTCAAGCCTGCGCAACACCTGTGGGAGCGGGTTCACCCGCGAAGAGGCCAGCACGACTGTCACCTGATTCAGGACAATATGTCTTCCTCACAGCAGATTGTCTGGCACCCGCACATTCCCCAGAATTGTCCGCCAAACTGATCTAACGCTGCCCCGGCAGCTCATGGAGTACGGGCCAATGCCACACGAAGGCAGCCTTCTGCAAACCGCGGTGATCTTCCTGCTCGCCGCTGTCCTCGCCGTCCCCCTGGCCAAGCGCCTGCACCTGGGGGCCGTGCTCGGTTACCTGCTCGCCGGTGTGATCATCGGCCCGCAAGCGCTGGGCCTGATCCGCGACACCGAAAGCGTGGCGCACATTTCCGAGCTGGGCGTGGTCCTGCTGCTGTTCATCATCGGCCTGGAGCTGTCGCCCAAGCGCCTGTGGCTGATGCGCAAGTCCGTATTCGGCGTCGGTACCGCCCAGGTGCTGCTGACCGGTGCGCTGATCGGCGCCATCGCCCTGTTCGGCTTCAGCCAGACGCTACCGGCGGCCATCGTGCTCGGTCTGGGCCTGGCGCTGTCGTCCACCGCCCTTGGCCTGCAGAGCCTGGCCGAAAGCAAGCAGCTCAACGCCCCGCACGGCCGCCTCGCGTTCGCCATCCTGCTGTTCCAGGACATCGCCGCCATCCCACTGATCGCATTGGTTCCGCTGCTGGCCGCCAGTGGCCCGGATACCAGCCACGGCGACAGCCTGGAGCACGGCCTGAAGGTGTTCGCCAGCATCGCCGTGGTCATCGTCGGTGGCCGTTACCTGCTGCGCCCGGTGTTCCGTACCGTGGCCCGCACCGGCCTGCCGGAAGTGTCCACCGCCACCGCGCTGCTGGTTGTGATCGGCACTGCCTGGCTGATGGAAGAAGCCGGCATTTCCATGGCCCTGGGTGCCTTCCTCGCCGGCCTGCTGCTGGCCGACTCGGAATACCGCCACGAGCTGGAATCGCAGATCGAACCGTTCAAGGGCCTGCTGCTGGGGCTGTTCTTCATCAGCGTCGGCATGGGCGCCAACCTGCGCCTGCTGCTTGAAATGCCTTTGGTGGTGCTGGGCCTGACCCTGCTGCTGGTGGCCGTGAAGCTGGTACTGCTGATCGGCGTCGGGCGCCTGGCCGGTGGCCTGAACAGCGCCAGCGCCCTGCGCCTGGGCATGGTGCTGGCTGCCGGTGGCGAGTTTGCCTTCGTGGTGTTCAAGCTGGGCAAGGACCAAGGCTTGTTCGACACCCAGACCTACGACCTGCTGCTGATGACCATTACCCTGTCGATGGCCATTACCCCGCTGCTGATGATTGGCTGCGCCCACGCCCTCAAGCGCCCGCAACCGGCGCGTGAGGTGCCGGAGCATTACAAGCAGATCCAGGCTGACACGCCACGGGTAGTGATCGTCGGCATGGGCCGCATGGGCCAGATCGTCGCGCGCATCCTGCGGGCACAGAAGATTCCATTCATTGCCCTGGAAACCTCGGTGGACACCATCGAGATGACCCGTATGTTCGAACAGGTACCCGTGTTCTACGGCGACCCGCTGCGCCCCGAGGTGCTGCATGCCGCCAAGGTGGGCGAGGCGGAATACTTCATCATCACCATCGATGACCCGGAAGCTGCCATTCACACGGCGGAACGGGTGAAACGCCTGTACCCGCACCTGAAAGTGCTGGCCCGCGCGCGTAACCGCCAGCATGTGCACAAGTTGGCGGATGTCGGCGCCGAGCCGATTCGCGAGACGTTCTACTCCAGCCTGGAGATGACCCGCCGGGCATTGGTGGGGTTGGGGTTGAGCGAGGCGCAGGCAGCGGACCGGATTGCGCGGTTTACCCAGCATGACGAAGAGGTGCTGGTGGCCCAGGGACAGGTGCGTGATGACCGGGCCAAGGTGATGCAGACGGCCAAGGAGGCCCGGGCGGAGTTGGAGCGGTTGTTTGATTCGGATGCGGATTGAGGGTTGGCGCATCGATTCAGGAAGAGGGCTCAGGCCCTCTTTTGTATTTTTGGCTTGAGATTGTCTGGGTCCGCTGCGCGGCCCTTCGCGGGCACGCCCGCTCCCACAGGTACTGCACCGCTTGCCAGGCTTGCGCTATTCCTGTGGGAGCGGGCGTGCCCGCGAAGGGCCGCGCAGCGGACCCAGTGCACAAAAATATCAGCAGCATCCTACTTCGTTGCGAGCCATTTCCTACTCAGCCACCCCATCTGACGAATTATCCTACGCACCGTGTCGACGCCCGTCTGATTGTCCGGGTAAAGCCTGCTCTCTAGGCTTGCCGGGTCGCTGTCGGTTCAGCGATCGGGTGTGGAAACCCGTCTGGTCTGAGGTGCTGTCTTCAATGGCAGCTGTGCGCGGGAGGCCGTATGGCCTACCGGGTTGCCTCCGACCGGTTTTCCACCCCGCGTACAACTGCCACCCTTCGTGTGGAAACGGATGGTTGCAGGACAACCTTGTGAGGTCACTGCAATGAAAAAAATTGTCCCCAATCCACCTCTTCCCGACACCAAAGAGCGCGCTTTCAGCCGCTGCGATGCCGGCCATCCACCTTTGTTCACAGTAAACCCGGGCGTCTCCGCCCACGACGCCCTGGTGCATGTCGCCCAGTACCTGCGCGGCGCCTACGACTGTGGCTACAAAGCCCTGGAACACCTGGATGAAACCGGCAAGAGCCTGTTCTGGAGCAACCTGAATGCGCTCGAAATGGCAGAAGGATTGGTTGAGGCATTGCTGGATGGGATTGAGTCGCAGCCTGTAAGTTGAAGTACATTGCATTTGCACAGAGCAGGCTGCGGTAACCGGCCTGCTCCGCCTCAATATAGGAATTTGAGGTATGGCAGGTCGCCTACACCAATGACACCTACAGGTTGGCGTTCATTGGCGTGTACGAGACCAAGCGGCAGATGCTGGTGGTCGTGACACTCGATAACGACAAAATGCTGTGGAATTTCATGCAGTGCGATGCAAAGGCACTGAATAAGCATCGCCATGGAAAACTGCTCTACAAGCGGTACGCTTATATGCCGAGCAAAGAAAAGGGCCACTGTCACCAGTGGCCCTGTGCTCGTGCTTGATACTCATATACACACCCTCAAGCCGGGGTGTGGAGGTCTCACCCGACGCTGATGATTCAGCCATCGACGGGGTTCCTACACCAGCTATTGCCGCTGAATGGCAGCTGGTTTCGCGCTCAGGTGAAACGCTAACAACACTTCTGGACCAAGTCAACGATGGCCCCCTTGCGGAAGCCATCCATCAGATTACTTGGTGTTACTTACCCGCAGTCAGCGCGTTGTAGCTGGTAATCAGGTTGCGATAATCCGGAATGTGGTTGGAGCACAGCGCCGCCAGCCCTTCGATGTCGTTGCGCCAGTCGCGGTGCAGCTCACAGGCCACGCCGAACCAGGTCATCATTTGCGCGCCGGCGCGGCTCATACGGTCATGGGCAGCATCGCGGGTCATTTCGTTGAAGGTGCCGGAAGCATCGGTCACCACGAACACTTCGAACTCCTCTTCCAGGGCCGACAGCGCCGGGAACGCTACACAGACCTCAGTCACCACGCCAGCAATGATCAGCTGTTTCTTGCCAGTGGCCTTCACCGCCTTGACGAAGTCTTCGTTGTCCCAGGCGTTGATCTGGCCTGGGCGGGCGATGTACGGGGCGTCCGGGAACATGGCTTTCAGCTCTGGTACCAGCGGGCCGTTGGGGCCTTGTTCGAAGCTGGTGGTGAGGATAGTCGGCAGGTTGAAGAACTTGGCCAGGTCGGCCAGGGCCAGCACGTTGTTCTTGAACTTGTCCGGCTCGATGTCGCGGACCAGGGACAGCAGGCCAGCCTGGTGGTCGACCAGCAGGACAGCGGCGTCGTCTTTGTTCAGGCGGTTGTAGGTGAATTTGCTCATGGTCTGTGCTCCTAAGGGTTATGAATTTTTCAGCAATCTGGGGTGTTTCGTGTTGATGGGGACAGATTAAAATCATCACCTTTACGGCGGTAGATAGCAGAATTTGGCTTTAGCGTTCCGTTTTACGAACGATAGATTTGCACTGGATTTACTGGCCTCTTCGCGGGCACGCCCGCTCCCACTGGGATCGCACAAGTTTCAAGGCCAGTGCGGTACCTGTGGGAGCGGGCGTGCCCGCGAAGAGGCCAGCACAGGCTGCCAACAACCGGAGACCGATCATTGGAAGACCTCAACTCCCTCTACTACTTCACCCAAGTCGTGGAACACGGTGGCTTCGCACCTGCCGGCCGGGCGCTGGACATGCCCAAGTCGAAGCTCAGCCGGCGCATCGCCGACCTTGAGGACCGCCTCGGCGTGCGCCTGCTGCACCGCACCAGCCGCCACTGCTCGCTGACCGAGATTGGCCAGGCCTACTACAACCGTTGCCTGGCCATGCGCGTGGAAGCCGAGGGCGCGGCAGAGATCATCGAGCGCAACCGCAGCGAACCACGCGGCCTGGTGCGTATCAGTTGCCCGACCACCCTGCTCAATTCCTGGGTCGGGCCGATGCTGACCCGCTACATGCTCAAGTACCCGCAGGTGGAGCTGTTCATCGAGAGCACCAACCGCCGCGTCGACCTGCTGCACGAGGGTTTCGACATCGCCCTGCGGGTGCGTTTTCCGCCGCTGGAGAACACCGACATGGTGATGAAGGTGCTGAGCAACAGTACCCAGTGCCTGGTCGGCCAGCCGCAGTACCTGGAGCAGTTGCCCAAGGGCTTCGACCCGCAGCTGCTCGGCACGCTCCCCAGCGTGCATTGGGGCAGCGCCCAGCGTGAGTACCAGTGGGAGCTGTTCCAGGGCGAGGACAGCAGCCGCAGCATCGTCATCCCGCACACACCGCGTATGGTGACGGACGACCTGTTTGCCCTGCGCCATTTCGTGGTGGCGGGGGTGGGTATTGCGCACCTGCCGCGGGTGGCGGTGCGTGAGGACCTGGCAGCGGGGCGGCTGGTGGAGTTGTTGCCCGACTGGCACCCGCGTTGCGGCATCGTGCATGCGATCTTCCCGTCGCGGCGCGGGTTGCTGCCTTCGGTGCGTGCGCTGATCGATCACCTGGCCGAAGAGTTCGCCATCAGCGACATGGCCTGACGCTCCTTGAGCAGCAGGTCGACCAGCAGCGCCAGCAACACCGCCCCGGCCGCCACCGCGAACAGCACACCGTAGTGGCCATCCGTGGCGGCGAACAACGCCGAGTATGCGTAGCCGGCAATGGCCTGAAAACTGGCGAACGAAACTGTCGCACGGCTCCAGGTCGCATTCTGCCGGGCATGGCCGTCCACCAGCTGATGCACTCTGGCAAGCGCCAGTGGCACGATGCCCGGGGGGAAGGAGCCGATCAGCAGCGCGGCGGCACCCAGCAGGCGCAGGTCGTGACTGCTCAGCAAGATCCCGAGCGCACCCAGTTGTGCCAGCAGCACCAGACGAATGCCGGCACGGGCACCGAGGTGATCGGCCAACAACCCATACAGTACCGGTCCGGCAATCGCGCCCAGGCCATAGAGCCCCCAAATTACAGCGCCAGCGTGGGTGCCCGCGCCCAGGCCGCGGCTGATGTAATCGACCAGAAACATCATGGGTGCCACCAGCGCCGTGGCCATCAACGCGTATTGCCCAAACAGCACGAGAATTGCGGGTGAAACCGCCGCCTGCCGCCGTGCGGGGGGCACCGACGAATGTTCAAGTTCAACGGGCCAGCCAGCCCAGCTGGTAACGGTCAGCAGCAGCGACAACGCGGCCAGCCCCAGCCAGGTCTGCTGCAGGCCTTTATCCAGCAACCATGGCACCAGACTCGCAGAAGCCGCGACGCCCAGGCCCAGGCCCAGGAAGATGGCCCCGCTGGCCAGGCCGCGTCGCGAGGCAGTGACATGGGGCAATATTGCGCTGGCCACCAGCACCATGATCACACCACCTGCCACGCCCGACAGCAGGCGCCAGGCAAAGAACCAGCTCACCGACAACGGCCAGGCACACGCCAGGAATGTCAGGCTCACCAGCACCATCATGCCGCGCAGCGCCATGGCGCTCGACCACCGGGCAGCCAGCGGCCTGCCAATCAGGGCGCCGATCAGGTAGCCGGCCAGGTTTGCCGCCCCCAGATAGACCACTGCTGAACTGGCGAACCAGTGAGCACCGATCAGTGCCGGAATCAGCGGTGTATAGGCAAACCGTGCCAGGCCGATCCCGACCAGGCTGGCACATAGCCCAGCCCAAATCGGCAACCAGGGTGCCCGTAACGAATTGTTCATGATTTTCCCCTGCCCCGTGAACGGCGCTTGATGATGGTGATGGGGAAAGCATAAATTCGCCGAACGATGAAATAACGCAGCGAGTTTACATACCAGCCCTGCATTTTCGCATCACCGAGGACGACTTCGATGAACTGGGACGACACCCGCGTGTTTCTTGCATTGTGCCGCGAGCAAACCCTGCGCGGCGCCGCACGCCGTCTGGGCGTGGACCAGGCCACGGTGGGTCGCCGGCTCGCATCGCTGGAGGGCGCGCTGCATGCCACGCTGTTCCTGCGGACCTCCAGCGGTTACTCCCTGACCAGCGCCGGCGAAGTGGCTATGCGGGCTGCCTTGGCGATGGAATCTGCCGCCGCCGGCCTGCAGCGGCAGATTCTTGGACTGGATGACCGCCTGAGCGGAGTAGTGAGAGTGACCAGTACCGACGCCTTCGCATCGGACTTCATCATCCCAGCCGTGGCTCGGTTGCGCCTGGAACACCCTGGGATCGAAGTGCAATTGCACGCGTCCACGCAGATGCTCAACCTCAGCCAGCGCGAGGCAGATATCGCCGTACGTACGCACAAGCCGGACAACCCTGAACTGGTGGTGCGGAGCCTGGCGCGCTGGCAAACCGCACTGTTCGCCTCGCATACGTACCTCAAGCACTTTGGCGAGCCGGTGCCCGGTGGTGCGTTTGCCGGGCACGAACTGGTGATCTACCAGCCTTATCTGGACAGCGGCAAGGAGGTGACACTGGCCGGCGAACCGATCGCCAAAGGGCGCATCGCCATGACTTGCACCTCGGGGCTGATGGTGCGCCAAGCACTGGCCAGTGGCATCGGGCTGGGTGAACTGCCGGTGCCGATGGGCGCACGTGCGGGCTTACAGCAAGTGTGGGCGCAAGGCAGGCCTTACGACATCTGGCTGGTGACCCATCAGGATGTCCGCCATACGGCGCGGGTGCGGGTGGTGATCGATGCGATCGCCAAGGCGTTCAGCCTCTAGCTGCCCGTTCCAGCACAACCTTACAAGACCGCTGGCCTATCCTTGCTCCACAGTCCCGGATCATCCCCCTTGGAGGCCCCATGATCCGCGCCAACCCCGGACCAGGCCGCGCCCTGCTCGCCACCCTCGCCCTATGCCCGGTACTCAGCCAGGCTGACGAACCCGGCTGGTCGCTGCTCAGCCGCAACTACTTCCTGCACAGCGACTTCCGCTCGCCCTCCGGCAGTGGCCAGAACTACCGCCAGGAATGGGCCCAGGGTTTCATTGGCGAAATCCGCTCCGGCTTCACCGAGGGCACGCTCGGCGTCGGCATCGATGCCCATGGTTTTCTCGGCCTCAAGCTGGACGGCGGCCGCGGCCATGCCGGCACCGGCCTGCTGCCGCGCGACAGCGATGGCCGCGCCGAGTCCGACTACTCAAGCGCCGGCGCCGCACTCAAGCTGCGCCTGGGCAATACCCAACTGCGCTACGGCGAAATGACCGTGGAAACCCCGGTGTTCGACACCAGCGACAAACGCCTGCACCCGGAGTACGCCACCGGCTGGTTCCTGGACAACACCGACCTGCCCGACTGGCGCCTGCAGGCCGGGCATTTCACCGCCTTCAACAACCAGGACAACAGCTCCAGCCACGATGACTTCAGCGGCTATGGCGCTACCACCGACAAACGTGCCATCAGCCTGGCCGGCGCCGCGTTCGCACCCGACGGGCCATTCGGCGGCGCACTGTACGCAGGCCAGCTGGATGACACCTGGCGCCAGGCCTACCTCAACCTGAACCTGGCCGAGGGCAACTGGCGCCTGGACGGCAACCTGTACAAGACCCGCGACACCGGCAATGCCAGTGCCGGGGCAATCGACACCCTCGCCTACAGCCTGCTGGCCAGGTACAGCTTCGGCGCCCAAGCGCTGAGCCTGGCCTACCAGAAGGTCGAGGGCGACACCCCGTTCGACTTCGTCGGCGGCGACTCCATCTACCTGGCCAACTCGATCAAGTATGCCGACTTCAACGGCCCCGGCGAGCGCTCGTGGCAACTGCGCTACGACCTCGACTTCGCCACCCTTGGCGCCCCCGGCCTGAGCCTGATGGGCCGCTACGTCAGCGGCCGTGGCATCGATGGCAGCCATGCCCCAGCCGGTGGCGTCTACGTGGGCCAGTACGGCGACGGCGGCAAGCACTGGGAACGCGACATCGACCTGAAATACGTGGTGCAGTCCGGCGCCGCCAAGGACCTGAGCCTGTCGTTTTCCCACGTCAGCCACCGCGCCAACCAGGCCCAGGCCGGCGATGACATCGACCGGATCTACCTGATCATCGAATACCCACTCAAAGGCAGCTTCTGACATGAGCACATCCCCTTCAGGCGCCTGGAGCCCATTGCGCAACACCACCTTCCGCATGCTGTGGATCGCCACCATCGCTTCCAACATCGGCACCTGGATGCACGAGGTGGGCGCCGGCTGGCTGATGACCACGCTGTCGGCCAGCCCTTTGCATGTGGCCCTGATCCAGGTAGCCGGCTCGCTACCGATGTTCTTCCTTGCCCTGCCGGCCGGCGCGGCGGCGGATATCGTCGACAAGCGCCGCTACCTGTTGCTGGTGCAACTGTGGATGTCTTCGGTGGCCGTGGTGCTGGCGGCCCTGACCCTGCTCGGGCTGATGAACGTCACCCTGCTGCTGGTGCTTACCCTGGCGTTGGGCATCGGCACGGCACTGATGATGCCGGCCTGGAGCGCGCTGACACCGGAGCTGGTGAGCAAGGACGACCTGGCCAACGCGGTGGCGCTTTCCAGTGTCGGTATCAACGTGTCACGCGCCGTCGGCCCGGCTTTGGCCGGCGTGGTGGTGAGCATGGTCGGCCCGTGGCTGACCTTCGCCCTGAATGCCATCTCGTTCGCCGGGGTGATCCTGGTGCTGTTTCTGTGGAAGCGCGAGGTGAAGGAGCCGCTGCTGCCGGCCGAGCGCTTCGTCGGCGCCATGCGCACCGGGCTGCGTTTCGCGCGCAGTGCCAAACCCTTGCAGGCGGTGATATTGCGCGCCTTGGCATTCTTTTTCTGCGCCAGCGCCGGTACCTCGCTGCTGCCGTTGATCGTGCGTGGCGAAATGCATGGCACCGCCGCCGATTTCGGCCTGCTGCTGGCGGCCATCGGCATTGGCGCAGTGGCCGGTGCCACCTTGCTGCCACGCTTGCGCGAACGCATCAGCCGCGACCGCCTGGTGCTGCTGGCCAGCCTGCTGTATGCACTGTTCCTGCTGGCCCTGGCGCTGGTGCGCAACTTCTATGTGCTGCTACCGGCGATGCTGCTCAGCGGCGCGGCGTGGATTGCCGTGCTGTCCAACCTGCAGGTGGCGGCACAGACCTCAGTGCCTGCCTGGGTACGGGCGCGGGCTTTGTCGGTGTATATCCTGATCTTCTTTGGTGCCATGGCCAGTGGCGGGTTGCTGTGGGGCACGCTGGCCAGCCATGCAACGATCACCTTGAGCCTGCTGCTGGCCGCAGGCGGCCTGGCGTTGGGCACGATGCTGACCTGCAAGGTGACGCTACCGGAAACCGCAGCCGAGGAGCTGACGCCGTCACTGCATTGGCCGGTGCCACTGCTGAGCGACGACATGGACAAGGAAAGCGGGCCGGTGATGGTCACCGTGGAATACCACATCGACCCGGCCAAGGCCGAGGCGTTCCAGCAGGCCGCACGGGAGCTGGAGTCGATGCGCAAGCGCAATGGCGCGTTGTCGTGGGGGTTGATGCGCGACAGTGCGGACCCGGCATTGTGGCTGGAGTTTTTCTTCGAGGAGTCGTGGCTGGAGCATTTGCGGCATCACCACCGGGTAACCCGGGGTGAGCTGAAGATCGAGGCGCGGGTGCGGATGCTGCAGACCGATGGGGTGGAAGTGAAGATTCGGCATCTGTTGGCTGGAGCTGAGCACAAGGCTCACCATTGATGTTATTCGCGGGCTCGCCCGCTCCCACAGGGATCGCACAGAGCCTGAGGGCTGTGATGTACCTGTGGGAGCGGGCGAGCCCGCGAAGGGCCCAGCACTGAAGGAACAAAAAAGGAGGCCAATAACTGGCCCCCCTTTTTCACATCAGCTCAGCTTAGAACGCGAAGCACGAGCAACCGAGCGCGCCCCAGAAGCCTTGGTAGTCATTCACCGGCACACTCGAATGGCGGGCCTTCTCATGGCTGTGCGCATGCACCCCGCATGGCCCGCTGCACTGGTGCACGGCGGCTGCCAGCGACGGCGTGCCCACCCGCCAGTGCCCCGGCACTTTGGTCACCGGCGACCACTCCGGCAGCACCGGCACCTGGGGCGGGCCGAGCTTGTCGAATTCCGCCGCGCCATACACCACCTTGCCGTCAACCACGGTCAGCACCGACTCGATGCCCTTGATCGCCTCTTCATCGACACTGAAGAAGTCCAGCGACAACGCCGCCAGGTCGGCCAGCTGGCCCACCTTGATCTGGCCCTTCTTGCCCTGCTCGCTGGAGAACCAGGCGCTGCCTTGGGTAAACAGCTGCAGCGCGGTGTCACGGCTGAGGCCTTCCGGGTACAGCTCCATGCCACCGACGGTCTTGCCGCTGACCAGCCAGTACAGCGAGGTCCACGGGTTGTAGCTGGACACGCGGGTGGCGTCTGTACCGGCGCCCACCGGCACGCCCATGTCGAGCATGCGCTTGATTGGCGGGGTCTGCTCGGCGGCCTTGGCACCGTAGCGGTCAACGAAATACTCACCCTGGAAGGCCATGCGGTCCTGGATGGCGATACCGCCGCCCAACGCACGCACGCGCTCGATGTTTTGCGGCGTGATGGTTTCGGCGTGGTCGAAGAACCACGGCAGGCCATTGAACGGGATGTCGCGGTTTACCTTCTCGAACACGTCGAGCATGCGCGTGATCGATTCGTTGTAGGTAGCATGCAGGCGGAACGGCCAGCGCTGCTCGACCAGGTGGCGCACCACCGGCTCCAGCTCCTGCTCCATGGTCTGCGGCAGGTCCGGGCGCGGTTCGAGGAAGTCCTCGAAGTCGGCGGCGGAGAACACCAGCATTTCGCCGGCGCCATTGTGGCGCAGGAAGTCGGTACCGCTGTGCAGCTTCACGCTGGAGGTCCACTTGCGGAAGTCGTCCAGCTCTTCCTTGGGCTTCTGGGTGAACAGGTTGTAGGCAATGCGCACGGTCAGCTGGTTGTTGTCGGCCAGCTCCTGGATCACCTGATAGTCGTCCGGGTAGTTCTGGTAGCCACCACCGGCATCGATGGCGCTGGTCAGGCCCAGGCGGTTGAGCTCGCGCATGAACTGGCGGGTGGAGTTGACCTGGTATTCCAGCGGCAGCTTCGGCCCCTTGGCCAGGGTGGCGTAGAGGATCATCGCGTTGGGGCGGGCGATGAGCATGCCGGTCGGGTTGCCGAACTTGTCACGCTGGATCTCGCCGCCCGGCGGGTTGGGCGTGTCCTTGGTGTAGCCGACTGCCTTGAGCGCGGCGCGGTTGAGCAGTGCGCGGTCATACAGGTGCAGCAGGAATACCGGGGTATCTGGCGCGGCCTGGTTGATCTCCTCCAGAGTGGGCATGCGCTTTTCGGCGAACTGGAACTCGTTCCAGCCGCCGACCACGCGCACCCACTGCGGGGTCGGCGTACGCGCAGCCTGGTCCTTGAGCATGCGCAGGGCATCGGCCACCGAAGGCACGCCTTCCCAACGCAGTTCCAGGTTGTAGTTCAGGCCACCACGGATCAGGTGCAGGTGCGAGTCGTTCAAACCAGGGATGACCGTACGCTGCTTGAGGTCGATGATTTGCGTGGTGGCGCCCTTGTGGGCCATGGCTTCGGCGTCGTTGCCCACGGCGATGAAACGGCCATCCTTGATGGCGACGGCGGTCGCGGTGGGCTTTTCACGATCAACGGTGTGCAGTTTGCCGTTGAACAGAATCAGGTCGGCGGTCATGGAACCTCCTTGGGTGGATGCGTGAGCGGAACCGGCGGAACCGGTAAAGGGCAATGCGGACCAGAGCGCGCCGGCGGCACCGAGCACGGTACTGGTGGCGAGGAACTGGCGACGGGTCTTGTCGTTGCGGTCCTGGGACATGGGGTTCTCCGTCTGGGTGCGGCAGCGGGCAGGCGCAACTGCGGAGCATGCCGGTTGGTGTAGGGGCAAGGCTTGGATGGATGTGCGGTGGGTGGTTGAAGGTTAGCCCTGTTCAGCATTTGTGCTGCCTGGGCTGGCCTCTTCGCGGGTGAACCAGCTCCCACAGGGACACCACAGGCCTGCAAGACTGTGGTATCCCCCTGTGGGAGCGGGTTTACCCGCGAATGCCTCCCACCATTACTCCTGGAGGAACGCCAGCAAGTCCTCATTCAGCTGCTGTGCATGAGTCACCGCAAACCCGTGCGGCGCCCCCGCGTACACCTTCAGCTCAGCCCCGCGAATCAGCTCCGCCGCCTGCTTGCCGGTGCTCTCGAACGGCACGATCTGGTCGTCGTCACCGTGGATCACCAGGGTTGGTACATCGATCTTGGCCATATCCGGACGGAAGTCGGTTTCGGAGAACGCGGTCACACAATCCAATGTGCCCTTGATCGATGCCATCAGCGCAATGTTCAAGGTCTGGGTTTGCACACCCTGGGACACCTGCTGCCCATGGTTGAGGCCATAGAACGGCGTGGCGAAATCGGCGATGAACTGCGCCCGGTCGGCACGCAGGCCGGCGCGGATACCGTCGAACACCGACAGGTCGACACCTTCAGGGTTGTCGCCACGCTTGCCGAACACCGGTGTCACCGCGCCCAGCAGCACCAGCCCGGCCACCCGCTCGTTGCCGTGGCGGGCGATGTAGCGGCTGACGTCACCGCCCCCCATCGAGAAGCCCACCAAGGTCACGTCGCGCAGGTCGAGGTGCTCGATCAGCTGGGCGATGTCATCGGCAAAGGTGTCGTAGTCGTAGCCGTTCCACGGCTGGCTCGAACGGCCGAAGCCACGGCGGTCGAAGGCAATGGCCCGGTAGCCGCGGCTGGCCAGGAATTCCATCTGCGAATCCCACATGTCGGCATCCAGTGGCCAGCCGTGGCTGAACAGCACAGGCTTGCCGCTGCCCCAGTCCTTGAAGTAGATCGAAGTGCCATCGCGGGTAACGAACGTGCTCATGTCGGTATCTCCTTGAAAATGTCGAGGTAAAGGCCTGGCTCAGCCGCGCAGCCAATTGGCGCAGCGGCGGGTTACCCAAGGCATGATGTAGAACACCACGGGCAGGATGACGAACAGGTTGACGATCAGGTTGCTGGTGATCACTCCACCCAACTGCGGGACGCGTGCGAACAACGGCGCCAGCAGTTGTGGAACGATCATGGTCATCGGGCAGATCACCAGGTAGGTCAGCAGCGCCTGCTTCCAGCGCGGCGGTTGGGCTGCCGTGGTGCCCGGCGTGCTATCAATAACCTGGTGTTGCAGGCATACGGTTACCACTTCGCGGTTGTCTTGGAGTGCGGTGTTCATCGGCGTTCCTTGGGATGAGCTTGCCCGCATCCACTGTGCAACGGCGGGCGGGCGCAGGATTGGACAGGTGTGCTGCCTTGGCGGGCACCGGTTTGCGGTGCCCGCGCATCTGGCTTACTTGCTGGCGTTGAAAGCGTTGTAGCTGGTGATCAGGTTGCGGTAGTCCGGGATGTGGTTGGAGCACAGCGCCGCCAGCCCTTCGATGTCATTGCGCCAGTCGCGGTGCAGCTCACAGGCCACGCCGAACCAGGTCATCAGTTGTGCGCCGGCCTGGCTCATGCGGTCGTGGGCGGCGTCGCGGGTCATGGCATTGAAGGTGCCGGAGGCATCGGTGACCACGAACACTTCGAACTCTTCCTCCAGGGCTGACAGCGCCGGGAAGGCTACGCACACTTCAGTCACCACGCCGGCGATGATCAGTTGCTTCTTGCCGGTGGCCTTCACCGCCTTGACGAAGTCTTCGTTGTCCCAGGCGTTGATCTGGCCTGGGCGGGCGATGTACGGGGCGTCCGGGAACAGGGCTTTCAGTTCCGGTACCAGCGGGCCGTTGGGGCCTTGCTCGAAGCTGGTGGTGAGGATGGTCGGCAGGTTGAAGAACTTGGCCAGGTCGGCCAGGGCCAATACGTTGTTCTTGAACGCGTCCGGTTCGATGTCGCGGACCAGGGACAGCAGGCCAGCCTGGTGGTCGACCAGCA
This sequence comes from Pseudomonas sp. B10(2017), assembly GCF_002113295.1. Classification (NCBI taxonomy): domain Bacteria; kingdom Pseudomonadati; phylum Pseudomonadota; class Gammaproteobacteria; order Pseudomonadales; family Pseudomonadaceae; genus Pseudomonas; species Pseudomonas sp. B10(2017). The sequence goes on along the minus strand of NZ_NEJU01000009.1, from coordinate 185,984 downwards.
GGACAGCGGCGTCGTCTTTGTTCAGGCGGTTGTATTTGAATTTGGTCATGGTCGTTGCTCCCAAGGGTTTTGATCTTTTCAGTAAGTGGGGTGTTTCGCGTTGATGGGAGAAGATTAAAACCATGACCTTTTTGGCGGTAGATAGCGATTTTTGGCTCTAGCGTTCTGTTTTATGAACGATGGTTTTGTGTGGGCTGTACCGGCCCTTTCGCGGCTAAAGCCGCTCCCACAGGGATTGCGCTGGATTTGAATCGTGCGCAGTACCTGTGGGAGCGGCTTTAGCCGCGAAGAGGCCGGCACAGGCCCCATTGCCTGCCCGGCCAACCTGCTCTATTACTACCCACAGCCCTCCCCTCACCCGAGACCACCATGCTGGCGTTCATCCAGTCATACCCGTTGTTGCTCGGCACCGCCCTGATCCTGCTCGACCTCGTGCTCTGGCAACTGATCCCTCTCCAGCACCGGGCCTGGCGCATCGGTGCGCGGCTGGTGCTGTTCCTGCTGTTCAGCTCGGTGCTGGTGGCTGCCGGCATGAGCCCGATGCAACCGCCACCCTGGCCGGATGATGTTTCGCGCAACCTGATCGCCACAGTACTGGCGATCGGCTGGTGGCTGTTCGGTGCGCGCACGGTGACGGTGGTGTTCGGCCTGTTGCTGGGTGCCCGTGGCAGCCACGGCGGGCGTTTGCTGCAGGATGTGCTGGGGGCGCTGATCTTCCTGGCTGCCGTGGTCGCTGCCGCAGGCTATGTGTTGCAGTTGCCGGTAAAGGGCCTGCTGGCTACGTCGGGGGTCATGGCCATCGTCATCGGCCTGGCGCTGCAAAGCACGCTGGCCGACGTGTTCAGTGGCATCATCCTGAACACCACGCGGCCGTATCAGATTGGCGACTCGATCTCCATCGACAACACCGAAGGCAAGGTGCTGGAAATCGACTGGCGTGCCACCCGCCTGCTCACCAGCACCGGCAGCCTGGCGGTAATCCCCAACTCGGTGGCGGCCAAGGCCCGGCTGCTCAACCACAGCCGCCCGGCCGATGTGCATGGGGTGTCGATCAGCGTGGTGGTGCCGGCCAAGGTGCGGCCCAAACGGGTGTTCGATGCGCTGGAAAAAGCCTTGCAAGGCGTCAGTGCCATTCTTGCAACCCCAAAACCAAAGGTGACGGTGAAAGCCTCGACGCTGGAATCAGTGGAGTACGAAGCCAGCGGCTTCGTGGCCGATGCAGGCGCCAAGGGCGACGCGCGCAACCAGCTGTTCGACCTGGCTCACCGGCACCTGGAGGCCAGCGGGGTGATGTGGAATGCTGACCTGGCCACGCCACCACGCAGCCGCCAGCGCGAGGTGCTGGACGAGGTGCGGGTGTTCCGCTCGCTGAGCGCGGAAGAGCGCGATGCGCTGAGCCAGCGCATGACGGCGGTGGAATACCTGGCCGACCAGGTGATCCTGGGCGTGGGCGAGCATTCCGATCATTTGCTGGTGATTGGCAGCGGAGTGGTTTCGGCGTCGATCCGCGATGGCGACAAGCTGGTGGAGGCCGGGCGCATGGGGCCCGGCGAGGTACTGGGGATCGAAGGGATCGTCGATGAAGAGGACTCGCTGGCCGAGTTCCGCACGCTGACCAGTTGCGTGCTGTACCGGATCGACAAGGAACAGGTGAAGAGCTGCCTGGTGCAACGCGGCGATGTGCAGACGGCGTTGAGCAAGTTGCAGCGATTTCGGCGGCAGAACCGGGAGTCGTTGTTGCTGCAGAAGCCGGCTTCGATCAAGAAAGGCGGCTTTCTCAGCTGGTTGCACAAGTAAGCCTGTGCCGGCCCTATCGCCGGCGAGCCGGCTCCCACAGATACTGCACAGGCCTTAAGGACGATGCGGTCAATGTGGGAGCTGGCTTGCCGGCGATCGGGCCGGTACTTACAACACAACCCTTAGGCATTGCCCCGCGTGGTACAGCGAGAACCCGGACTCATAGAACGCCGTCCGCAGCGAGGGCGCACTCACGCCCTTCATCGGCGAAAACGGAATCGGCAGGCTACCCGCCTCCCCCTTCAGCAGAAACTCGGCAAACGCCCGGCCAATCACGGTCCCGGTGGTATTGCCCCGCCCGTTGTACCCGGTCACCGCCACCAGCCCCGGCGCCGGCTCGAAAAGGCGCATGAGATGATCGGGGGTGAAGTCGATGCAACCGGTCCAGTGCATTTCCCACTCGACCTTGCCCAGCTCCGGGTAATAGTGGCTCTGGATGCGGTCGGCCCAGCTGCGCACGAACCACGCCGGCTTGTTGTCGACTCGGCCCAGGCTGCCTAGCAGCAGGCGACCCTGGTCGTCGCGGCGGATGCTGCTGAGCACGGTGCGGGTGTCCCACGAGCCTTGGCCATGTGGCAGCACCTTGTCGGCTGCAGCGCCCTGCAACGGCTTGGACGCCACCTGGTAGTAATAACCACGGAAGAACTGCTTCTGCAGGTTGCTCCAGTCGCCTTCGGTATAGGCGCCGGTGGAAATCACCACCTTGTCGGCGCGCACCGAACCGCGAGCGGTCTTCACCCGCCAGGCATCGCCGTCACGCTCCAGGCCTTCGACCGAAGACTGCTGGAACAGCTTGCCACCCAGGCGTGCTACCGCTGCGGCCAGGCCCTGGGTGTAACCCATGGGGTTGATGGTGCCTGCGCGGCGGTCGAGCAGCGCGGCGGAAATCTTGTCGGTGCCGCAGTATTCCTGGCACTTGCCGCCGGTCAGCAGTTCCACATCGGCACCACGGCGGCGCCATTGTTCGTGGCGGGCCTCGAGGTCGGCGATACCGGTGGCGTTGTGCGCCATGTGCAGCGTGCCTTTGTGCTGGGCCTGGCAGTCGATGCCAAGGCGTTCGATCATGGCGAACACTTCGGCCGGGGCTTCGCCGAGCACCTTGTTCAGGCGGCTGCCCTGCTGCAGGCCGAGGGTGGCCTCGACATCGTCGGGGCGGATCCAGGTGCCGGCGTTGACCAGGCCGACGTTGCGCCCGGAGCCACCGTGACCGATCTTCCAGGCCTCCAGCAGGATTACCGACTTGCCCTGTTCGAGCAGATGGATGGCCGCCGACAGGCCGGTAATGCCGCCACCGATCACGCAGACATCGGCCTTGTGCTCACCGGCCAGAGCCTGGGCGGCGACGGTCGGTTTGCTGACGAATTCCCACAAGCATTCTTGACGCAGTTCGGACATGGCCCGGCTCCAGCAATTTGTTCTTGTTGGGGCTGCTTTGCAGCCCATCGCCGGCAAGCCAGCTCCCACAGATTACGATCCCTGTGGGAGCTGGCTTGCCGGCGAAACGGGGGCAAAGCCCCCGCCTGCGGACATCAGTCGAACACGATACCCTGCGCAAGCGGCAGCTCGCGCGAGTAGTTCACGGTGTTGGTCTGGCGACGCATGTAGCCTTTCCAGGCATCCGAACCGGACTCACGGCCACCGCCAGTTTCCTTCTCGCCACCGAACGCACCGCCGATCTCGGCGCCGCTGGTGCCGATGTTGACGTTGGCGATGCCGCAGTCGCTGCCCGAGGCGCTCTGGAAGCGTTCGGCTTCACGGATGTCGGTGGTGAAGATGCACGACGACAGACCTTGTGGCACTTCGTTGTTCAGGCGCAGGGCCTCTTCGAAGTCGTCGTAGGCCAGCACGTACAGGATCGGGGCGAAGGTTTCGTGGCGCACCACGTCGCTCTGCGCCGGCATTTCGGCGATGGCAGGCGATACGTAGTAGGCGTTCGGGTACTGGTCGGCCAGCTGACGCTCGCCACCAAATACCTGGCCACCTTCGTCGCGGGCCTTGGCCAGCGCGCCCTGCATGGCATCGAACGACTGCTTGTCGATCAGCGGGCCCACCAGGTTGTCCTTGCGTGGGTCACCGATGCGCACCTTGCCGTAGGCGGCTTTGACGCGGGCAACCACTTCGTCCTTGATCGAACGGTGCACGATCAGGCGGCGCAGGGTGGTGCAACGCTGGCCGGCGGTGCCGACTGCGGAGAACAGGATGCCACGCACGGCCAGGTCGAGGTCGGCGCTCGGGGCCAGGATCATGGCGTTGTTACCACCCAGCTCGAGGATGCTGCGGCCGAAGCGGGCAGCCACACGTGGGCCGACTTCGCGACCCATGCGGGTGCTGCCCGTGGCGCTGACCAGCGGTACGCGCGGGTCGTCGACCATGGCTTCGCCGGCTTCACGGCCGCCGATCACCAGTTGTGCCAGGCCAGCCGGGGCATCACCGAAGGCTTTCAGGGCTTTTTCGAACAGCGCTTGGCAGGCCAGGGCGGTCAGCGGGGTCTTCTCGGACGGTTTCCATACCACCGAGTTACCGGCGACCAGGGCCAGGGCGGTGTTCCAGGCCCAGACTGCGACCGGGAAGTTGAAGGCGCTGATTACGCCGACCACGCCCAGCGGGTGCCAAGTTTCACGCATGTGGTGGCCAGGGCGTTCGGAAGCGATGGTCAGGCCGTACAGCTGGCGCGACAGGCCAACGGCGAAGTCACAGATGTCGATCATTTCCTGCACTTCGCCCAGGCCTTCCTGGGTGATCTTGCCGGCTTCGATCGAAACCAGCTCGCCGAGGTCGGCCTTGTGCTCACGCAGCACTTCGCCGAACAGGCGCACCAGCTCGCCGCGGCGCGGGGCCGGCACGCTGCGCCAGGCTTCGAAGGCGCTCTGGGCCTGATCGATGCGGGCGATGGTCTCGGCCTTGCCGAGCAGTTTCACCGAGGCGATCTGGCTGCCGTCGATCGGCGTGTGAACAGGGTAGTCGCCCTGGGTGTAAGCCTCGGCAGCAACGCCAAGGCGCTCGAGCAGTCCAGCAACCATTTGTGCATCTCCTACATCGGGTGATGGGGTGGAAAAATGATGTGGATCAGTATTAATCCGATCACACCGGTGCAACAAACGACCTTTATTCCGCATATCATTCCGTCAGGTAATGATTTGAGCCGCAGAGACCGCTATGTCCAAACGCCTGGTGCCCTCCATGACCGCCCTGCAGTGCTTCGAAGCTGCAGCCCGCCATTTGAGCTTTACCCGTGCCGCCGAAGAGCTGCACCTGACCCAGAGCGCGGTCAGCAAGCAGGTGGCGCAGCTTGAAGACATGCTGCGCCACCACCTGTTCCTGCGTATCCGCCGCCGCCTGCAGCTGACGCCCGCGGGCAGCTTGTACCTGGCCGAGGTCAACAAGATCCTCACCCAAGTGGATATGTCCAGCCGCTACGTGCTCACCTACGGCGAACAGACCGAGATATTGAAGGTAGCCACTCAGCCGAGTTTTGGTGTGCGCTGGTTGATCCCGCACCTCAAGGGCTTTGGCAAGCGCCACAGCAACATCCACCTGGACATCCGCAACGAGATGGAGCCATTCGCGCTGCTGCAGGGCTCGGCGGACGTGGTGTTCTTCTATGGCCAGGGCACCTGGCCGGGGGCCACCTGCGTGGAGCTGTTCGGTGAGGAGGTGGTGCCGGTGTGCGCGCCAGAGTTGCTGGCCGGGCGTGAACTGAATGATGCCGGGGAGCTGGCGGACCTGGTGCTGCTGCAAAGCACCTCGCGGCCCGAGGCCTGGCACGAGTGGTTCCTGGAGTTGGGATTGCAGAGCGTCAGCGCCTATCACGGGCCGCGCTTCGATACCTTCTACATGGCCTTGAGCGCGGCGCAGGCCGGGTGCGGGGTGGCGTTGGTGCCGCGCTACCTGGCGGCGAAAGAGCTGGCCGAGGGCAGTTTGGTGGTGCCGTGGAACCATGCGATGCGCAGTGCCGGGGCGCATTACCTGGCGTATGCCGAGCATGCGGCGGAAGTGCCCAAGGTCAGGGCGTTGGTGGAATGGATTCGTGAGCAGCTTCAGGCTTGAGGGCCTCTTCGCGGGTGAACCCGCTCCCACAGGTATCGCGCAAGGCCTGGGCCCTGTGAGGTACCCGCGAAAGGGCCCTTGAGGTCGATCAAAAAAGGAATGACACACTCACTTTTTTTCGCTTGTGAGCAAAGTGCATTCCCAGCTTTCATGTAAGCGTCCGAACCCAACCAGGAAGCTAGCGATGCCCGCCCACGATTTCGTCAGCCCCGACAGCATCCGCGCGCAGTTCTCTGCCGCCATGTCGCTCATGTACAAACAGGAAGTGCCCCTTTACGGCACGCTGCTGGAGCTGGTGAGCGAAATCAACCAGCAGGTCATGGCCCAGCAACCCGAGGTTGCCGAGGCCCTGCGCTGGACCGGCGAAATCGAGCGCCTGGATCAGGAGCGCCACGGTGCCATCCGTGTCGGCACCGCCGCAGAGCTGGCCACCATCGCCCGGTTGTTCGCGGTCATGGGCATGCAGCCGGTCGGCTACTACGACCTCAGTTCCGCCGGTGTGCCGGTGCATTCCACCGCCTTCCGCGCGGTGCACGAGCAGTCGCTGCACGTCAGCCCGTTCCGCGTGTTCACCTCGCTGCTGCGCCTGGAACTGATCGACAACCCGCAACTGCGCGAGCTGGCAGAAAGCATCCTGGCCAAGCGCCAGATCTTCACCACCCGCGCCCTCGAGCTGATCGCCCAATGCGAGCGCGATGGTGGCCTGAACGCCGCCGATGCCGATGCGTTCGTGCATGAAGCGCTGCACACGTTCCGCTGGCACCATGACGCTACCGTCACTGCCGAGCAGTACCAGCAGTTGCACGACCAGCACCGCCTGATCGCCGATGTGGTGGCCTTCAAGGGCCCGCACATCAACCACCTGACCCCGCGCACCCTGGACATCGATGCAATCCAGCTCGGCATGCCGGCCAAGGGCATCCCGCCAAAGGCCGTGGTCGAAGGCCCGCCCACCCGTCGTCACCCGATCCTGTTGCGCCAGACCAGCTTCAAGGCCCTGCAGGAAAAGGTAGCGTTCAGCGACCAGCAGGGCAGCGAAGGCAGCCATACCGCACGCTTCGGCGAAATCGAGCAACGCGGCGCGGCGCTGACGCCGAAAGGTCGCCAGCTGTACGACAAGCTGCTCGACGCCACCCGCGCCGCCCTGGGTGGCGCCCCGGCCGAGGCCAATGCCGAACGCTACATGGCGTTGCTGAAGGACACCTTTGCCGAATTCCCGGATGACCTGGCACAGATGCGTGAACAGGGGCTGGCCTACTTCCGCTACTTCGCCACCGAGAAAGGCTTGGCTGCGCGCGACCAGGATGGCCGCCCAACCACATTGGAAGGGCTGATCGAGGCTGGCCATGTGCACTTCGAGGCGTTGGTGTACGAGGACTTCCTGCCGGTGAGCGCGGCGGGGATCTTCCAGTCCAACCTGGGTGACGATGCGCAGGCCGAGTACGGCAGCAACGCCAACCGCGATGCATTTGAAGCAGCGCTTGGGCTGCAGGTGCAGGATGAGCTGGCGTTGTATGCGCAGAGCGAGCGTCGGTCGCTGCAGGCGTGTGCACAGGCTTTGAACCTGGGCTCGATGTAAGGCTGTAATCGCAGGGGCCGCTTCGCGGCCCTATCGCCGGCAAGCCAGCTCCCACAGTATCGCAGCGAGCCTGAGGCAAATGCAGTCCCTGTGGGAGCTGGCTTGCCGGCGATGAGGCCAGGGCAGGCAACACAGACAGTTGCTCCCAAACCTGTGGGAGCGGGCAAGCCCGCGAAGAAGGCCGGTACAGGCAATCAGAGGGGCGGCAGGATCTGCACATCCGGCAAATCCATCGCCGCCACCTCCTCTTCCAGAAACGCGCTCAAACGCCGCAACCGCTCGCCCCCTGGCCGAGTGCGCGGCCACACCAAGTAATAATCCATCCCGCTGGGCACCGCCGTCGGCCAAGGCAGGCTCAAGCGCCCCTGCGCCACATCCTCGGCCACCATCAGCAAATCACCCATGGAAATACCATAGCCACGCGCCGCGGCAATCATGCCCAGCTCCAGGGTGTCGAACACCTGCCCGCCCTTGAGCGAAACCTTGTCACTCAGCCCCATGCGCTCCAACCATTCTCGCCAGTCGCGTTTGTCCACCGTGGGATGCAGCAGCTCTATGCAGGCCAGCCGGCGCTCGTCCCAGGGCTCCTCGTCGAGCAGGTCTGGCGCACCCACGGGGATCAGCAGCTCCGGGAACAACTTGCGCACTTCCCATTCCGGCGGGAACACCCCGTCGCTGAGCAACACCGCGCAATCGAACGGCTCCTGGTTGAAGTCCACATGGTCGACATCCATCCAGGCGCTGGTCAGCTGCACCTCGTTGCCAGGCTGCAAATGGCGAAAGCGGCTAAGGCGCGCCAGCAACCAGCGCATGGTCAGGGTCGAGGGGGCCTTCATGCGCAGGATGTCATCCTCACCGCGCAAGGTATCGCAAGCCCGCTCCAGCGCGGCAAAGCCTTCACGCACACCGGGCAGCAACACCCGCGCGGCTTCGGTCAGTTGCAGGCTGCGGCCGCTGCGGACGAACAGGCGGCAGGCAAAATGCTCCTCCAGCGTGCGGATATGCCGGCTGACCGCGCTCTGGGTAATAGACAGCTCTTCGCCGGCACGGGTGAAGGAGCTCAGCCGCGCGGCGGCTTCGAATGCGCGCAGGGCATACAGCGGGGGGAGCTGACGGGACATGAGGCACCTGCCATACGGGGCTGTGAAATGAATCACCGGAAAGCATATATACATGAGTCAGACTCATGCCAATGATCGCTTTTATCCTTTTGTGCAAAGTTGACCAAAGCCTCAGAATCGCCCTTCGTTGATCACCCCAGGAAAAGGACTGCCCCATGCATGTCGCGCCCACCACAGAACTCAAGGCTTTGCTGCGCCTGGCCGGGCCGCTGATCGCCTCGCAGTTGGCGCACATGCTGATGGTGCTGACCGATACCCTGATGATGGCCCGCATCAGCCCGCAAGCCTTGGCTGGCGGCGGCCTGGGCGCGGCGAGTTACTCGTTCGTGTCGATCTTCTGCCTTGGCGTGATCGCTGCGGTCGGCACCCTGGTAGCCATTCGCAAGGGCGCCAACGACATCGAGGGCGCCACCCGCCTGGCGCAGGGTGGCCTGTGGCTGGCCTGGGGCCTGGCGCTGTTCGCTGCGCTCGTGCTGTGGAATCTGGAGCCGGTACTGCTGCTGTTCGGGCAAAAGCCCGAGAACGTTGCCTCGGCCGCCGAATTCCTCACCCTGCTGCCACTGGCCCTGCCCGGCTACCTGACTTTCATGGCCTTGCGCGGCTTTACCAGCGCGCTGGGCCGCTCGACCCCGGTGATGGTCATCAGCCTGGTCGGCACGGTGCTCAACTACCTGTTCAACGTGGCACTGATCGAAGGCATGTTCGGCCTGCCCAAGCTGGGCCTGATGGGCATCGGCCTGGTCACCGCAGTGGTGTCGATGGGCATGGCCATCGCCTTGGCGCTCTATATCCGCTGGCACCCGGCCTATGCCGCCTACCCACTGCGCAAGGGCCTGTCGCGCCCGTCGTTGCCGGCCCTGCGCGAGCTGTGGCGGCTGGGCCTGCCGATTGGCGGCACCTACATGGTGGAAGTCGGCCTGTTCGCCTTTGCCGCGCTGTGCATGGGCGTGCTGGGCAGCACCGAGCTGGCGGCGCACCAGATCGCCCTGCAGATCGTCTCCACGGCGTTCATGGTGCCGACCGGGTTGTCGTATGCGGTGACCATGCGCGTGGGGCTGTACTACGGCGCTGGCAACCTGCTGGCGGCACGCAGCGCCGGGCGGGTGGGCATCGGCTTCGGGGCGATGATCATGTTTGCCTTCGCCGCGCTGTTCTGGCTGCTGCCCGATGCTCTGGTGGGGCTGTTCATCGACCGTGACGACCCGGCATTTGCGGCGATCTTCCAGCTGGCGGTGCAGTTGCTGATGGTGGCTGCGTGGTTCGAGCTGTTCGATGGCATGCAGACGATCGCGATGGGCTCGATCCGTGGGCTGAAGGATGCCAAGACCACCTTCCTGATCGGCCTGGTCTGCTACTGGCTGGTGGGGGCGCCGAGCGCCTGGCTGTTCACCTTTACCCTGGGCGGTGGCGCGGTCGGGGTGTGGTGGGGGCTGGCGTTGGGGCTGGCGTGCGCAGCGGTGGCACTGACCTTTGGCTTTGAGTGGCGCATGAAGCGGCTCTTGGGCAAGGCCGGGATTGGTGGCGCGGCGGCGGCTTCGGCCTGACTTGCGGGCCTCTTCGCGGGTAAACCCGCTCCCACAGGGAATGCGCAGAGTCTGAAACCTGTGCAAAGCCTTTGGGAGCGGGTTAACCCGCGAAGAGGCCCTAAAGGGCCGCGCCCAACTGGCCGCCGGTCGCCTGCAGCAAAAACTCCATCAGTTCCCCCACCGGCAGCGGCTTGCTGACCAGGAAGCCTTGAACCTGGTCACAGCCAAACCCGCGCAGCAACGCCATCTGCTCTTCGCTCTCCACCCCTTCGGCCACCACCTCCAGGTTGAGGTTGTGCGCCAGGTTGATCATGGCGTGCACCAGCTTGCGGTTCTCCTCGCGCATTTCCATTTCCGCGACAAAGCTGCGGTCCACCTTGAGCAAGGTGATCGGCAGGCTGTTGAGGTGCACGAACGAAGAAAACCCGGTACCGAAATCATCGAGCGAAAAGCGCACGCCCAGGCGCCCCAGGGCGTCCATGGTCTGGCGCACCAGTTCGTTGCGGCGCATCACCGCCGTTTCGGTCAGTTCGAACTCCAGCCAGCGAGCATCCACGCCATGTTCGAGAATCAGGCGGCTCAAGGTCGCCAACAGCTGGCTGTCCTGGAACTGGCGGAAGCTCAGGTTGACCGCCATGTGCAGCGGCTCCAGGCCGCGCTCGCACAGCGCCTGCATGTCGCGCAGGGCACGGGAAATCACCCAGTAGCCCAGCGGGACGATCAGGCCGCTCTGCTCGGCCAGCGGCACGAACTCGCTTGGCGGCAACAGGCCGCGCTCGGCATGCCGCCAGCGCACCAGCGCCTCGAGGCCGACGATGCGCCCGTCGGCCAGGTTCAACCGCGGCTGGTAATGCAGCTCCAGCTCGTCCCGGCGCAGGGCGCGGCGCAGTTCGCTTTCCAGGTCGGCAAGGCTGCGGGCGTTACGGTTGATGCGTTCGTTGAACACATGGAACGTGCAACCCTGGCTGCCCTTGGCCTGGCGCATGGCGATGTGCGCGTGCCACATCAGCGGGTCTGCACCACCCTGAGCGCGGGCATGGGCCAAGCCCAGGCTGCAGCCCAGCAGCAGGCTTTCGCCGTCGATCCAGTAGGGTTCGGCCAACGCCTCGACAATCCGCTCGGCAATCGATTCGGCACGATTGGGGTCGCGTCGGGTGTCGATCAGCAGGGCGAACTCGTCGCTGCCCAGGCGCGCCAGCTGGTCGCCCGCCTCCAGTTGCTGTTTCAGGCGCGCCACCACCTGCAGGATCAGGCGGTCGCCACTCTGGTGGCCGAGGGCGTCGTTGACGTGGCGGAAGTTGTCCAGGTCCAGGTGGCCGAGGGCAAGGCCACGGCCGTCATTCTCGGCCAGGCGCGCGGTCAGCAAGGCCTGGAAGCCCTGGCGGTTGGCGATGCCGGTCAGCGGGTCCTGCTCGGCCAGGCGCTGCAAGGTCGCCACCAGCACGCCGCGCTCGCGCACATGGCGCAGCGAGCGGCGCAATGTGTCGGCATTGAGCTGGTCACGCACCAGCCAGTCGCTGACAGCGGTGGGCGCTAGCTGGGGCTCGTGGTCGAGCAGCAGGATGGTCGGCAACTCGCAGCGCCCGGGCGCGGGCTGCAGGGCCGGGGTTGCCAGCACGACAGCCTGGCGGTCCTGGTTGAACAGGCTGTCGACCGACTCCCAGTTCGGCGCCGTCAGCAGTACGGCGCTGCCACCCAGGGCAGGCGTGCACTCGCGCAGCAGCGCCCCCCATTCCGGCTCATCGGCCAACAGCAGCAAACGCAATGGTTCGACAGGCGTGGACAAGCGGGCTCCTTAGGGCTTCACGGTGCAACGGAAACTGGCGGGTATGCTACTGCATTAATGAAAATGATTTTCAATTTAATACATGTTTTTACGGGTGTAGCATCCCGACGTATTTTGTCGTGCATCCTGCGCGAAACTGCGCCAGCCGGCAAATCCCGTTTACATATTTGACTCAGACGTCAGACGGTCGCGCCACAAACGCCCCATGCCTGTTAGAATGCGCGGCTATTTTCTGGCGACCCCCGGTTTCTAGCATGTCCCGACTCAATCCCCGGCAGCAGGAAGCCCGTGACTATGTCGGCGGCCCTCTTTTGGTGCTCGCCGGTGCAGGCTCGGGCAAGACCAGCGTAATCACGCGCAAGATTGCCCACCTCATCCAGAACTGCGGCATCCGTGCCCAGTACATCGTGGCGATGACCTTCACCAACAAGGCCGCGCGCGAGATGAAGGAGCGGGTCGGCACCCTGCTGCGCCCGGGGGAAGGGCGAGGCCTGACGGTGTGCACGTTCCACAACCTGGGCCTGAACATCATCCGCAAGGAGCACGAGCGCCTGGGCTACAAGCCAGGTTTCTCGATCTTCGACGAGTCCGACATCAAGGCATTGCTGTCGGACATCATGCAGAAGGAATACTCCGGCGACGACGGCATCGACGAGATCAAGAACATGATCGGTGCCTGGAAGAACGACCTGATCCTGCCCACCGAGGCCCTGGAGAAGGCGCGCAACCCGCGCGAGCAGACCGCCGCCATCGTCTACACCCACTACCAGCGCACGCTCAAGGCGTTCAACGCGGTGGATTTCGACGACCTGATCCTGCTGCCGGTCAAGCTGTTCCAGGAGCACCCCGATGTGCTGGAGCGCTGGCAGAACCGCGTGCGCTACCTGCTGGTGGACGAATACCAGGACACCAACGCCAGCCAGTACCTGCTGGTAAAGATGCTGATCGGCATGCGCAACCAGTTCACCGTGGTGGGTGACGACGACCAATCGATCTATGCCTGGCGTGGCGCCCGGCCGGAAAACCTGATGCTGCTCAAGGAGGACTACCCCTCCCTGAAAGTGGTGATGCTGGAGCAGAACTACCGCTCCACCAGCCGCATCCTGCGCTGCGCCAACGTGCTGATCGCCAACAACCCGCACGCGTTCGAGAAGCAGCTGTGGAGCGAGATGGGCGTGGGCGACGAAATCCGCGTCATCCGCTGCAAGAACGAGGAAGCCGAGGCCGAACGCGTGGCCATGGAAATCCTCACCCTGCACCTGCGCACCAACCGCCCGTACAGCGACTTTGCCATCCTCTACCGCGGCAACTACCAGGCCAAGCTGATCGAACTGAAGCTGCAGCACCACCAGGTGCCGTATCGCCTGTCGGGTGGCAACAGCTTCTTCGGCCGCCAGGAGGTCAAGGACCTGATGGCCTACCTGCGCCTGCTGGTGAACCCGGACGACGACAATGCCTACCTGCGGGTGATCAACGTACCGCGCCGTGAAATCGGCTCCACCACCCTGGAAAAACTCGGCAACTACGCCACCGAGCGTGGCATTTCGATGTACGCCGCCAGCGAGGAGCTTGGCCTGGGCGAGCATCTGGACGCCCGCTACACCGAGCGTTTGCAGCGCTTCAAGCACTGGCTGGACGGGGTGCGCCACAAGGTTGCCCTGGAAGACCCGATTGCCGCGCTGCACGAGATGATCCGCGACATCGACTACGAGAACTGGATCCGCCAGCAGACTGCCAGCGACAAGGCTGCCGAGTTCCGCATCAGCAACGTCTGGTTCCTGGTCGAAGCGCTGAAGAACACCCTCGAGAAGGACGAAGAGGGTGACATGACCATCGAGGACGCCATCGGCAAGCTGGTACTGCGCGACATGCTCGAGCGCCAGCAGGAAGAGGAAGAGAACGCCGAAGGTGTGCAGATGATGACCCTGCATGCCTCCAAGGGCCTGGAATTCCCCTACGTGTTCATCATGGGCATGGAAGAGGAAATCCTCCCGCACCGCTCCAGCATCGAGGCCGATACCATCGAGGAAGAACGCCGCCTGGCCTACGTGGGCATCACCCGCGCGCGCCAGACACTGGCCTTCACCTTCGCCGCCAAGCGCAAGCAGTACGGTGAAATCATCGACTGCACGCCCAGCCGGTTCCTCGACGAACTGCCACCGGAAGACCTGGCCTGGGAAGGCCTGGACGATGCGCCGGTCGAGGTAAAGGCCGCACGCGGCAACAACGCCCTGGCCGATATCCGGGCAATGCTCAAACGCTGATCAACCATTACTCTCTAACTTTGCCGCTATTTGCGGCGACCTTTGTTACATCGAGGAATACCACAGTGGAAGCACTGCATCAGAAGATTCGCGAAGAAGGCATCGTGCTTTCCGATCAGGTTCTCAAAGTCGATGCGTTTCTCAACCACCAGATCGACCCTGCGCTGATGCAGCTGATCGGTGACGAGTTCGCCCGCCTGTTCGCCGACGCGGGCGTGACCAAGATCGTCACCATCGAAGCCTCGGGCATTGCCCCGGCGGTGATGACTGGCCTGAAACTGGGCGTGCCGGTGATCTTCGCCCGCAAGCACCAGTCGCTGACCCTGACCGAGAACCTGCTGACCGCCTCGGTGTATTCCTTCACCAAGCAGACCGAGAACACCGTGGCCATCTCGCCGCGTCACCTCAACAGCAGCGACCGCGTGCTGGTGATCGACGACTTCCTGGCCAACGGCAAGGCGTCGCAGGCACTGATCTCGATCATCAAGCAGGCCGGCGCCACCGTGGCCGGCCTGGGTATCGTGATCGAGAAGTCGTTCCAGGGCGGCCGTGCCGAGCTGGACAGCCAGGGCTATCGCGTTGAGTCGCTGGCCCGGGTGAAGTCGCTGGAAGGTGGTGTGGTTACCTTCATCGAGTAAGCCTGTAGCGGCCCTATCGCCGGCAAGCCAGCTCCCACAGGGAACTCACAGGACCCAAGCCTTGCGCAGTACCTGTGGGAGCTGGCTTGCCGGCGATGGCTGCAAAGCAGCCCCGGCAACTCATCCGGTTGCCGCCAACCCAGCCAGCAGCAACCGCTGGTAAAGCTCTTCCTTCAACCCCTGCGGCTGATCCAGCTGCATCCGCGCAAGATGCCTCGCATACCCCTCTGGCCCCGGCGCATCCAGCGCTGCCTTGCCCAGCTCCAATAGCTCGCTCAGCTTGAACTTGCTCTTCAACCAGTTCAGTGCCCGCAGCAAATCCCGCTCTTCAGCCGTAAAGTCCGTGCCCAGCGGATACTCCGGGAAAAACCGCGAGTGCCGCGCCCGGATTGCCTCCAGCCGCTGCGGCGTATTGTCGGCAAAGCACGCCTCCAGTTGAAAATCTTTGGCCAGCTTGCCGGCGTCCTTTGCCTGCTCGATCAGCTCCTGCTGGAACCGCGAATCACATACCGCCAGCAACCGCGCAATCACCTCGCTGTCGGTCTGCCCACGCAGGTCGGCAATGCCGTACTCGGTCACAACGATATCGCGCAGGTGCCGGGGGATGGTGCAATGGCCATAGTTCCAGAACAGGTTCGAGGTCACCTCCCCACCCGCCTCACGCCAGCTGCGCAGCAGCAGGATCGAACGCCCACTCTCCAGCGCATGGCCCTGGGCGACGAAGTTGTATTGTCCGCCCACGCCACTGAGTACCCGGCCATCCTCCAGCTGGTCGGCCACCCCAGCGCCGAGCAGGGTCATGCCGAATACAGTGTTGATGAAGCGCGCATCACGGCGTTGGCGGCGCTTGAGCTCCTCCTGCCCATACAGCTCGTTGATGAAGCTGATACGAGTCATGGCAAACCGTGCACGTTGCTCCAGTGGCGTGTCGCGCAAGCGCTGGTAGAACGCTTGGGGGCCGAGGAAGAAACCGCCATGCAGCACTGCCGCCCCCTGCTCGTCCGCCGGGCGCCGCAACAGGCCCGCTTCGGCCAGCGCCAGCAGGCCGTTGACGAACATCTCGCTGCAGCCGTACAAGCCTTGGACGAAGGTGTCCACCCCCCCTTCCCGTTCGATCAGCGCTTGCCACGAGCCAGCACCCAGCGCGTCGAGCACGGCACGATAACCAGCGTTGTCACCCTGGCGCGCCAGCAATGCGGCAGCTACCGCATCGCCCATGGCACCAATGCCGATCTGTAGCGTGCCGCCGTCGCGAACCAGGCTGCTGGCGTTCAGGCCAATGCAGTGGTCCTGGGTGTTGACCGGCATGTTCGGCGTGGAGAACAGGCGGCGTTGCTCGGCTGTATCGATCAGCAGGTCGAACGTATCGATGGGTAGCTCGGCGTCACCCGGCATGTAAGGCAGCTCGGCATGCACCTGGCCGAGCATGAGGATGGTCTCGCCGGCGGCGCGACGCTTGGCGATCATTGGCAGCAGGTCGAGGGTGATGTCGGGGTTGCAGGCCAGGCTCAGGTGCACCGGCCTCTCGGGGGTGGCGGCCACCAGCTGCGCGATCAGATTCAGGCCCTTGGAGTTGATATCGCGTGCGGCGTGGCTGTAGTTGCTGCTGATGTAGCTCTGCTGGGCCGACGCGCTGTGCAGCAGGCTGCCGGGCTGCATGAAGAACTGCTCGACGCGAACGTTGGATGGCAACGAGTCGTTGCGCAGGTCGGTGAGGTAGGTGAGTTCTTCGTAGTCGGCAAAAACGCGGTCGACAAAGGGTTCGAGAAAGCGCCGTTGCAAACCGTCACCCAGTGGCGGGCGGCCGAGGGACAGGGCCGTGTAGATGGTCAGCTGCCGTTCAGGCAGATCGCGGATGCGGGTGTAAAGCGCATTGACGAAGGCGTTGGGCTTGCCCAGGCCCAGCGGCAGGCCCATGTGGATGTGGGCTGGCAGGCGCGACAGGACTTGCTCGACGGCCTGGTCGATGGAGCAGAGGTGCATCGGGGCCTCCTGAGACATCCATGGGTTCAGGGGTTGGACATGGGCTTAGGTGGGTTGGTTGCCTGTGCCGGCCCGTTTGCGGCTAAAGCCGCTTGTATGGTGATGCTTGAAGGGGTGGTTGGAGCGGCTTTAGCCGCGAAAGGGCCGGTACAGGCACCACAAAAACAGAGCCCGCCATCAATGGCGGGCCTCATGCAATTCAGCTGTTTCTCACAGCCCGGACATCTTCTTGATCGCCCCTTTCAGGTCGTCATCCGAGCAGTCCGCGCAGGTGCCTTTCGGTGGCATGGCGTTGATGCCGGTAATGGCCTTGGCCAGGATGCCGTCCAGGCCGCCCTGGTGGTCGGCGCGTTCCTTCCACGCCGCGGTATCGCCAATCTTCGGTGCGCCGAGCAGGCCGGAGCCATGGCAGGCATTGCAGTGCTTGGCGATGATCTCGTCAGGCGTCTTGGCACCACCGCCACCAGCGGCGGCGGCCACTTCCATGCCCTTGCACTCTTGGCCCTGGACGCACACCTGGCCAACCGGCTCCAGGCGCTTGGCGATGTCATCGCTGGTCGCAGCGGTTGCGCTCATTGCCCAGAGGGCGAATACGGCTGCTGGTACGGCCAGCATCTTCTTGATTTGGTTCACGCGAACACCCTCATGGTGGCTAATCACGCTCGCGGCCACGGATCGGCGAGCGTTGAAAAGTATAGCGGGAACCCAGAGGCCGTGAAACGACCCCACACAGGAAAGGGGTATTGCCGAATCAATGCACTGCGCTGGATCAAAAGTTTGAAGGCGTCGCCGCACTGATCAGCCGCGCCGGCCGGTCGAACGGGTTGCGAAAGCGGTGCGGGCGGGTGCTTTCGAAGTAGTAGCTGTCACCCTCTTCAAGGATGAAGATCTCGTTGCCGACCACCAGCTCAAGGCGGCCTTCAAGCAGGATGCCGGTTTCTTCGCCGTCGTGGGTAAGCATTTCGGCCCCCGTATCGGCACCCGGTGGATACACCTCGGTGAGAAAGGCGATGGCACGGTTGGGGTGCGACTTGCCGACCAGCTTCATGGTCACCGCACCGTCGGAGATGTCGATCAGCTCATGGGCCTTGTAAACGATCTGCGTGGGGCTTTCAGGTTCCAGTTCGACCGAAAAGAACTCGACCATGGACATGGGAATGCCGCTCAGCACCTTGCGCAGCGAGCTGATCGACGGGCTCACGCTGTTCTTCTCGATCATCGAGATGGTGCTGTTGGTCACGCCGGCACGCTTGGCGAGTTCACGCTGGGACAGGCCCTTGAGCTTGCGGATGGCTTGCAGTCGTTCGCCGACGTCCAAAGCTGGAGCCTCCTGAAACGGTGGAAAGGGGGGTGGATGTGAACGATATCATGGCAATGCCGTTCAGTATTTACAACACACCGCCCCTCAACCTGTCCGCTTCAGCGTGTCATTCGCCGACGTAGTCCCGAGGTACCCGCTTCAGGTTGCAGAAAATCTGGTACGGAATGGTACCCGCGTGCGCCGCCACTTCACTGGCCAGCACATGCTTGCCCCACAGTTCGACCGGACTGCCTACGGTGGCTTCCGGCACATCGGTCAGGTCGATACTGAGCATGTCCATCGACACTCGGCCGATCAGTTGGGCGCGCTTGCCGGCGACCAGTACCGGGGTACCGTTGGGCGCCTGGCGTGGGTAGCCATCGGCATAGCCCATGGCAACGACGCCAACGCGGGTTGGCCTTGGGCTGACGAACTTGGCGCCATAGCCCACCGGCTCGCCGGCAGGCAGCTCGCGCACGCTGATCACCCGCGATTGCAGGGTCATCACCGGTTGCAAGCGCTCGGCCTCGGCCTGGGCCACTTCGAACGGAGTGGCGCCGTACAGCATCAGGCCCGGGCGCACCCAGTCGCTGGGGGCCTGCGGCCAGCCCAGCACACCGGGGGAGTTGCGCAGGCTGCACTCGGCGGCCAGGCCCTGGCGAGCGGCCTCGAACACGGCAATCTGCTGGGCGGTAGCGTCGGCCTCCAGTTCGTCGGCGCGAGCGAAGTGGCTCATCAGCACGATGCGCGCGACCTTGCCGCTGGCCAGCAGGCGCTGGTAGGCCTCGTGGTAATCCTTGGGGTGCAGGCCGACGCGGTGCATGCCGCTGTCGAGCTTGAGCCAGACGGTGAGCGGCTTGTGCAGCTGGGTCTTTTCGATCGCTTCCAGTTGCCACAGCGAGTGCACCACGCACCACAGGTCGTGCTCGGCGATCAGGGCCAGTTCGCTGGCTTCGAAGAAGCCTTCCAGCAGCAGTACCGGGGCCTTGATACCGGCGGCGCGCAGCTCCAACGCTTCTTCGATGCAGGCCACGGCAAAGCCGTCGGCTTCGGCCTCCAGGGCCAGGGCGCAGCGCACGGCGCCGTGACCGTAGGCGTCGGCCTTGATCACGGCGAGGGCTTTGGCACCGGTCAGTTCACGGGCCAGACGGTAGTTGTGGCGCAGGGCCTGGAGGTCGATCAGAGCGCGGGCGGGACGCATGGCGGCTGCCTTATGGTGGTTCACAGGTTGAAAACGGTGTTGGGTTCTTCGCGGCTAAAGCCGCCCCCACAGGGGACCGCACAATGCCCAAGCACATGCGATCCCTGTGAGAGCGGCTTTAGCCGCGAAGAGGCCGGTGCAGGCTATTACTGCTGGTGAGCCGGCGCAGTCTGCCCGTGCTTGGCAACTTCCGGGCTGTTGCCATAACGGGAAATGTCCAGGCCTTCGGCACTGATCTGCGGCTTCTTGCGCGCAATCAGGTCGGCCAGCAGGCGACCGGAGCCGCACGCCATGGTCCAGCCCAAAGTACCGTGACCGGTGTTCAGGAACAGGTTGCGGAACGCCGTGGCACCAACGATCGGCGTGCCATCCGGGGTAGCCGGGCGCAGGCCGGTCCAGAAGCTGGCCTGGCTCAGGTCACCGCCGCGAGGATAAAGGTCGTTGACGATCATCTCCAGCGTTTCGCGCCGACGCGGGTTCAGCGACAGGTCAAAACCGGCGATTTCAGCCATGCCGCCGACGCGGATGCGGTTGTCGAAACGGGTGATGGCGACCTTGTAGGTCTCGTCGAGAATGGTCGAGGTCGGGGCCATGTCGCCGTTGGTGATCGGCACGGTCAGCGAGTACCCCTTCAGCGGGTACACCGGGGCCTTGATGCCCAGCGGCTTGAGCATCTGCGGCGAGTAGCTGCCCAGCGCCAGCACGTAACGGTCGGCGGTTTCCAGCTTGCCATCGATCCACACGCCATTGATGCGGTCACCCGCAAAGTCCAAGCGCTGGATGTCCTGACCGAAACGGAACTCCACACCCAGCTTCACGGCCATTTCGGCAAGCTTGGTGGTGAACAGCTGGCAGTCGCCAGTCTGGTCGTTGGGCAGGCGCAGGGCGCCGGCCAGGATGTCCTTGACGCCAGCCAGGGCCGGCTCGACGCGGACAATGCCGTCGCGGTCGAGCAGCTCGTAAGGCACGCCGGACTGTTCCAGCACGGCAATGTCCTTGGCTGCGGCATCTACCTGGGCTTGAGTACGGAACAGCTGGGTAGTCCCCAGGCTGCGGTTTTCGTAGGCAATACCGGTTTCGGCGCGCAGCTCGTCGAGGCAGTCACGGCTGTACTCGGACAGTCGCACCATGCGCTCCTTGTTCACCGCGTAACGGCTGGCGGTGCAGTTGCGCAGCATCTGTGCCATCCACAGGTACTGGTCGACGTCGCCGGTGAGCTTGATGGCCAGAGGCGCGTGGCGCTCCAGCAACCATTTGATGGCCTTCAGCGGCACGCCTGGGGCGGCCCAGGGCGAGGCATAGCCGGGCGAGATCTGGCCTGCGTTGGCAAAGCTGGTTTCCATGGCCACCGCCGGCTGGCGATCGACCACCGTCACTTCGAAACCTTGCCGGGCCAGATAGTAGGCACTGGCGGTTCCGATCACACCGCTACCAAGTACCAGAACTCGCATCGTTTTATCCCTCGCACGCGGCGCGCCGCAGACTTTTATTGAAATGGCATGAATGCGCGCAGTATAGGAATTTGAACGCAGTGCAATTCACTATATAAAAGCCTATTATTGGCGAGAATTCTCGGCAAAATCGCCTTTCACGGAGGGGCATCCCCTATGAGAACCCAGCACCAGAGCAAGCGTGAACTGGACAAGATCGACCGTAACATCCTGCGTATCCTGCAGAATGACGGGCGTATTTCCTTCACCGAACTGGGCGAGAAAGTTGGGCTTTCCACCACCCCTTGCACCGAGCGGGTCCGCCGCCTGGAGCGCGAGGGCATCATCATGGGCTACAACGCCCGCCTGAACCCGCAGCACCTCAAGGGCAGCCTGCTGGTGTTCGTGGAAATCAGCCTGGACTACAAATCGGGCGACACCTTCGAGGAGTTCCGCCGCGCTGTGCTGAAGCTGCCCCACGTGCTGGAATGCCACCTGGTTTCAGGCGACTTCGATTACCTGGTAAAGGCGCGTATTTCCGAGATGGCCTCGTATCGCAAGCTGCTCGGCGACATCCTGCTGAAGCTGCCGCACGTGCGCGAATCGAAGAGCTACATCGTGATGGAAGAGGTGAAGGAGAGCCTTTGCCTGCCGATCCCGGACTGAGTCAGACCAGCACCTGGCGGGTGGTGGCAATGAACTGGTGGACCAGCTGCTCGGCAGCGGGTTCGATCATCTGTTCAGGGCCACGGCCACGCGGGCAGGCCAGCCGCGGGGTGGTGCCGAACAGGCGGCAGATCATCGGGCGTTCTTCATACACCGTGCAGCCGTTGGGGCCCAGGTGCACACAGTCCAGGCGCTCCAGGGCGGCGTCCTGCTCGGCCTGAGACTTGCGCGGCAGGCGGGCCATTTCTTCCGCCGAAGTTGTGACCGGGCCGCAGCAGTCGTGGCAGCCGGGCTCGCACTCGAAGGAAGGGATGAGTTCGCGCAGGAAGTGGATCTTGTGGCGGTTGCAGGACATGGCAAGGTACAAGTTTGAGAGCTGAGGTTGGATTATAGGGCCAATCGCCGGCAAGCCGGCTCCCACAGGTACACCGCCGGTCTCAAGTGCCACGCGGACCCTGTGGGAGCTGGCTTGCCGGCGATGAGGCCGGTTGCCCCTCCCCAAAGCCCCGGCTTATCCTCCTCCCCCTCAGCCCACCAGCCTCAGGACCTGCCCAATGATCCACAGCGCGCAGCATGCCGCCTCCTATTACGCCGCCAGCAGCGCGCCACACCCCGACCACTCCTTCCTGCAAGGCGAGCACAGCGCCGACGTGTGCATCGTAGGCGGCGGTTACTCCGGCCTGAACACCGCCATCGAACTGGCCGAGCGCGGCTTCTCGGTCATCCTGCTGGAGGCGCGCAAGCTCGCTTGGGGCGCCAGCGGGCGCAATGGTGGGCAACTGATCCGTGGCGTCGGCCACGGCCTGGAACAGTTCCTCCCGGTCATCGGCGAGGAAGGCGTGCGCAGCCTTAAACTGATGGGCCTGGAAGCCGTGCAGATCGTCCGCGAGCGGGTCGAAAGGCATGCCATCGCCTGCGACCTCACCTGGGGTTACTGCGACCTGGCCAACAAACCCGCCGAACTGCTGGGCTTTGCGGAGGATGCCGAAGAACTGCGCGGCCTCGGCTACGCACATGAACTGCGCCTGGTCGGCAAGGACGATATCCACAGCGTGGTCGGCGCCGACTGCTATGTCGGCGGGCTGGTCGACATGGGCTCCGGGCACCTGCACCCGCTCAACCTGGCTCTGGGTGAGGCTGCCGTGGCCAGCCGCCTGGGCGTGAAGCTGTTCGAGCAGTCCGAGGTCACACGCATCGACTACGGCCCGGAAGTACAGGTGCACACCGCCCAGGGCCGGGTACGTGCCAAGACCCTGGTGCTGTGCTGCAACGCCTACCACAACGACCTCAACCGCGAACTGGGCGGCAAAGTGCTGCCAGCCGGCAGCTACATCATCGCCACCGAGCCGCTGGGCGAGGAGCGTGCCCATTCACTGCTGCCGCAGAACATGGCGGTGTGTGACCAGCGCGTGGCACTGGACTATTACCGCCTGTCCGCCGACCAGCGCCTGTTGTTCGGCGGTGCCTGCCACTATTCAGGCCGCGACCCGAAGGACATCGCTGCCTACATGCGGCCAAAGATGCTCAAGGTTTTCCCGCAACTGGCCGACGTGCGCATCGACTACCAGTGGGGCGGCATGATCGGCATCGGTGCCAACCGCCTGCCGCAGGTTGGCCGCCTGGCCAGCCAGCCGAATGTGTATTACGCCCAGGCATACTCTGGCCATGGGCTCAACGCCACCCACCTGGCTGCGCGTCTGCTCGGCGAAGCCATCAGCGGCCAGGAAAGCGGGCGGTTCGACCTGTTTGCCAAGGTGCCGCACATCACCTTCCCCGGCGGCAAGCACCTGCGCTCGCCGCTGCTGGCGCTGGGGATGCTGTGGCATCGCCTGAAAGAGCTGATCTGAAAGCTGCGCACTGCCCCTTGTGGGAGCGGCCTTGCGTCGCGAAAGGGCTGCGAAGCAGCCCCGGCAATTCATGCAGCGATGCAAATATCCTGGGGCCGCTGTGCGGCCCTTTCGCGACACAAGGCCACTCCCACAACGATCGCATCAATCTTTCCAGAAGGGCTTACGCCCCTCGGTCCGGGCCTGCTCCCAGCTCAGCCCGATATCGCGCAACTCGTCATCGGTCAACTGCAGCAGCGCCCTGCGGGTGTGCCAGCGATGCAGCATCAGCCCCCAACGCCCCAAACCTTCCGGCGCGTTGAACACCTTTGCTTGCTGCCCGGCTTCCAGTTCCTTGGCCAACAGTTGCAAGCGCACATCGCTCATGCCACCCATCACCGCATCCTCTCGTTCAGTTGATACCGTGAAGAAAGCATGCGCTTCGGCATTACCCGCAATACAGATCCAATACAGCCTTATTATTCCCATACAGAATTGGCCGCAGGCCTACTGAATGCTGTATTTTCGGCGCAACTGTACTGGTCGCCACGCTATTGCAGCGAAGGAGTATGCCGTGACCCTTTATCTGAACCTTGCCGAACTGCTCGGTGCGCGCATTGAACAGGGCCTCTACCGCCCCGGCCAGCGCCTGCCGTCAGTGCGCGCCCTGAGCGTGGAGCACGGGGTCAGCCTGAGCACCGTGCAGCAGGCCTACCGCATGCTGGAAGACAGCGGCATGGTCTCGCCCAGGCCCAAGTCCGGCTACTTCGTCAACGACCACCGTCACCTGCCGGCCCTGCCCGCCGTCAGCCGCCCGGCCCAGCGCCCGGTGGACATCTCGCAATGGGAGCAGGTGCTGGAACTGGTGCGCAGCACCCCACGCCAAGGAGTGATCCAGCTAGGCCGCGGTATGCCCGACATCGACAGCCCCACCCTCAAGCCACTGCTGCGCAGCCTCGCCCAGCTGAGCAGGCGGCAGGACATGCCCGGCCTGTACTACGACAACATCCACGGCAACCTGGCCCTGCGCGAACAGGTGGCCCGGCTGATGCTCGACTCCGGCTGCCGCCTGGGCCCGGGCGACCTGGTGATAACCACCGGCTGCCATGAGGCGCTGTCATGCAGCATCCGCGCGGTATGCGAGCCGGGCGATATCGTCGCTGTCGACTCCCCCAGCTTCCACGGCGCCATGCAGACCCTCAAGGGCCTGGGCATGAAAGCCCTGGAAATCCCAACCGACCCGGTCACCGGCATCAGCCTCGAGGCGCTGGAACTGGCCCTGGAGCAGTGGCCGATCAAGCTCATCCAGATCACCCCCAGCTGCAACAACCCGCTCGGCTACATCATGCCCGAGGCCCGCAAGAAGGCCCTGCTGAGCCTGGCCCAGCGCTACGACGTGGCGATACTCGAAGATGATGTATACGGCGACCTGGCCTACACCTACCCGCGCCCACGTACTCTCAAGTCGTTTGACGACGACGGCCGCGTGCTGCTTTGCAGTTCGTTCTCCAAGACCCTCGCCCCCGGCCTGCGAATAGGCTGGGTCGCGCCCGGTCGTTACCTGGAGCGGGTGCTGCACATGAAGTACATCAGTACCGGCAGCACGGCCAGCCAGCCGCAGTTAGCCATTGCCGACTTCATCGCCGGCGGGCACTACCAACCCCACGTGCGGCGCATGCGCAGCCAGTACCAGCGTGGCCGCGACCTGATTAGCGACTGGGTGACTCGCTACTTCCCGGCGGGCACCCGGGTCAGCCGGCCGCAAGGTGGCTTCATGCTGTGGGTGGAATTACCTGAACATTTCGATACGCTGCGCCTGAACCGCGCTTTACTGGAGCAGGACGTGCAGGTTGCCGTGGGCAGCATCTTCTCGGCGTCGGGCAAGTTCCGCCACTGCCTGCGCATGAACTTCGCCGCGCGGCCGACGCCGCAGATCGAAGCCGCCGTGCGCAAGGTGGGTGAAACCGCCCTTCGTCTACTGGATGAAGAAACCGCCGGCGCGTAACTTTGCGCTGCCCGCCACGGTCCAACCTATCAAGCCTTTGCTGCACAGGACGATCTACCCTTGAGACTCCAGCGAGCTCTGCCTCTGCTGCTGGTGCTACTGCTCGGCCTTGCCGGCTGTGCCAACGTCGGCACGCCCCGCGAAACCAGCCAGGCGCTACCCGCCAACGACTCGGCCTTCGGCCGCTCGGTACTGCGCCAGGCCGCGCCCTATGGTGGCCGCTCGGGCTTTCGCCTGCTGCCCAACAGCAACGAGGCGTTCCGCGCCCGCGCCGAACTGATCCGCAACGCCCAGGCGAGCATCGATCTACAGTACTACATCGTCCACGATGGCCTCAGCACCCGCGCCCTGGTGCATGAACTGCTGCGCGCCGCCGACCGGGGCGTGCGCGTGCGCATTCTGCTCGACGACACCACCAGCGACGGCCTGGACGTCATCATGGGCACTCTCGATGCCCACCCGAACATTCAGATACGTGTGTTCAACCCGCTGCACCTGGGCCGCAGCACCGGCGTGACGCGTGCGGTTGGCCGCCTCTTCAACCTGTCGCGTCAGCATCGGCGCATGCACAACAAGCTGTTCCTGGTGGACAACAGCATGGCCATCGTCGGCGGGCGCAACCTGGGCGATGAGTATTTCGATGCCGAACCCAACCTCAACTTCACCGACATCGACTTGCTGGGCGTCGGCCCGGTGGCCGAACAGCTTGGTCACAGCTTCGACCAATACTGGAACAGCGCCCTGAGCCGGCCGATTACCGACTTCCTCTGGCGCGACCCGGACGCCAGCGACCTGCGCGCCAGCCGCCACCGCCTGGAAGTCTCGCTGGCCGAAGCCAGGACCCAGCGCAAAGCCCTGTATGACCGCTTGATGGCCTACCAGTCGCAGCCACGCCTGGATGTGTGGCGCAACGAGCTGATCTGGGCCCATGCCCAGGCGCTGTGGGATGCGCCAAGTAAAGTGCTGGCCGATGACGAACCGGACCCGCAACTACTGCTGACTCAGCAATTGGCCCCTGACTTGAGCAAGGTGCAACACGAACTGATCCTGGTATCTGCGTACTTCGTACCCGGCGAGTCCGGCCTGCTGTACCTGACCCACAGCGCCGACGCGGGCATCTCGGTCAAGCTGTTGACCAACTCGCTTGAGGCTACCGACGTGCCGGCAGTGCATGGCGGCTATGCGCCGTATCGGCGGGCGCTGCTGGAGCATGGCGTGCAACTGTACGAGCTGCGTCGCCAACCCGGCGACCCCAGCGCCCGGCACAGCTTGAGCTTCCACGGCAGCTCGGACTCGAGCCTGCACAGCAAGGCGATCGTGTTCGACCGGCGCAAGACCTTCATCGGCTCGTTCAACTTCGATCCGCGTTCGGTGTTGTGGAATACCGAGGTCGGGGTGCTGGTGGACAGTCCGGAGTTGGCCGAGTACACCCGCGCGCTGGCGGTACAGGGCATGGCCCCGGCCTTGAGCTACCAGCCGATGCTGGTGGGTAACCAGATGGTATGGGTGACAGAGGAAAATGGCAGGCGGCGCATGCTCACGTCCGAACCGGGTGGGATGTGGCGACGGTTCAATGCCTGGATCAGCAAGGCGGTTGGCCTGGAGAAGATGTTGTAGCGGCGATTGCTGGGGGCGCTCTGCGCCCCTTTCGCGACACAAGGCCGCTCCCACAAAGGTGCAGCGTACGCCGAACAAATGTGGGAGCGGCCTTGCGTCGCGATGGGCCGCAAAGCGGCCCCAAAAATGCCTCAGGCAGAAGCAGGCTCGAAGGCCCCGCGCCGCCGGGTCAACACCACCAACCCCGCAGCCCCCGCAGCCATGAGCAACGGCAACGCATGCCCGCTGATCCACTGGCTGCCTGCCCCGGCCAACAACGGCCCGAGCAGGCAGCCAATACCCCATAGCTGCGCCACATGGGCATTGGCCCGCACCAGTTCATCATCGCGGTAGCGCTCGCCAATCAGCACCAGCGACAAGGTGAACAAGCCCCCGGCACTGGCGCCGAACAGTACCCACAACGGCCAGATCGCCGGTGTATGCAGCAGCAGCGGAATCGCCAGGCTGGATACCAGCAGGGTCACCGCACAGCCGGTGAACAGGGTACGCCGCGACATGTGATCGGCCAGCGCGCCGATGGGCAGCTGCAGCACCGCATCGCCCACCACCACGGTACTGACCATGAACAGGGCGATTTCGGTGCTGAAGCCCTGCTGCAGGCAATACACCGGCAACAAGGTCAGGATCATTGCCTCGAACGAGGCAAACAGGGCAATGGCCCAGGCGATCACCGGCAAACGCCGGCAGAAGGCGAACAGGTCGCCGAAGGTGACGCTGCAAGCCTCTGTGCTGGGCGCACCGCCACGGCCAAGGAGAATCAGCGGCGCGACCAGCAGCAGGCCGGTCGCGGCCCAGAAGCCGAAGTCGTCATCCGAGCCGAGAAAGCCCAGCACCAGCGGCCCGGCCAACTGGCTGAGGGCGTAGCTGCTGCCATACAGCGCCACCAGGCGGCCACGCCATTGCTCGACCACCAGTTGGTTGATCCAGCTTTCGCCGAGGATGAACACCACAGTCAGCGACATGCCGATCAGCAGGCGCAACAGCAGCCACAGCGGGTAGCTAGGCAGCAGTGCGACCAGGCCGATCGACAGCGCCCCGCCCCACAGGCACAGGCGCATGGCCGAGGGCACGCCGACCCAGCCGGCCAGGCGACTGGCCAGGCTGGCACCCAGCAGTACACCCAGCGCCGGCATCGCGGCCATCACGCCGATGGCGAAGCTGCCGTAGCCCCAGGCTTCCAGGCGCAGGGATACCAGCGGCATGCTCACGCCGAGTGCCAGCCCGACGCTCAGCACCGATGCCAGTACGGCGAAGTAGGTACCCCAACGCATTGCAGCCTCCCAGGCAGAATTCTTGAACAGCAAAAACGACGAAGCCGGGGCAGCGTGAGCCGACCCGGCTATTGTTGGGGCTGCTGTGCAGCCCATCGCCGGCAAGCCAGCTCCCACAGGTACAGCACTGGCCTCAAGGGCTGCGAATAACTTGTGGGAGCTGGCTTGCCGGCGATTGGGCCGCAAAGCGGCCCCTTACGATTACAGCTTGATCCAGGTCGCCTTCAGCTCGGTGTACTTCTCCAGTGCATGCAGCGACTTGTCACGGCCGTTGCCCGACTGCTTGAAGCCACCGAACGGCGCGGTCATGTCGCCGCCGTCGTACTGGTTGACCCAGACGCTGCCAGCGCGCACGGCACGGGCGGTCTTGTGGGCCTTGGAGATGTCCGAGGTCCAGATGCCAGCGGCCAGGCCATACGGCGTGTCGTTGGCAATGGCGACGGCTTCTTCTGCGGTATCGAAGGCGATCACCGACAACACCGGGCCAAAGATTTCTTCCTGGGCGATCTTCATGGCGTTGGTCACGCCGTCGAAGATGGTCGGCTCGACATAGGTGCCACCAGTTTCTTCCAGGGTACGCTTGCCGCCAGCCACCAGCTTGGCACCGTCCTTGTGGCCAGCCTCGATGTACGACAGCACTGTGTTCATCTGCTGGGTGTCGACCAGGGCACCGACAGTGGTCTGTGGGTCCAGCGGGTTGCCTGGCTTCCAGCCTTTCAGGGCCTCGACCACCATTGGCAGGAACTTGTCCTTGATCGAACGCTCGACCAGCAGGCGCGAGCCGGCGGTGCACACTTCGCCCTGGTTGAAGGCGATGGCGCTGGCGGCAGCTTCGGCGGCAGCTTGCAGGTCCGGAGCGTCGGCGAAGACGATGTTCGGGCTCTTGCCGCCGGCCTCCAGCCAGATGCGCTTCATGTTCGATTCGCCCGCATAAACCATCAGCTGCTTGGCGATCTTGGTCGAACCGGTGAATACCAGGGTGTCGACGTCCATGTGCAGGGCCAGGGCCTTGCCCACGGTGTGGCCGTAGCCTGGCAGCACGTTCAGCACGCCAGCCGGGATACCGGCTTCGATGGCCAGCTGGGCAATGCGAATGGCAGTCAGCGGCGATTTTTCAGACGGCTTGAGCACTACCGAGTTACCGGTGGCCAGTGCCGGGCCGAGCTTCCAGCAGGCCATCAGCAGCGGGAAGTTCCACGGTACGATGGCACCGACCACACCCACCGCTTCGCGGGTAACCAGGCCGAGCTGGTCATGCGGAGTCGGGGCGACTTCGTCGTAAACCTTGTCGATGGCTTCGGCAGTCCAATGGATGGCATTGGCCGCGCCAGGTACGTCGATGCTGGAGGAGTCGCCGATCGGCTTGCCCATGTCCAGGGTTTCCAGCAGCGCCAGCTCTTCGACGTTCTTGCGTAGCAGGTCGGCGAAGCGGATCAGCTTGGCCTTGCGCTTGGCCGGAGCCAGCTGCGACCACACGCCGGAGTTGAAGGTGGCACGGGCGTTTTCCACAGCGCGGTTGGCATCGGCCAAATCGCAGCTGGCAACCTTGGCCAGGAAGCGTCCGTCGACCGGGCTCAGGCACTCGAAGGTTTCACCGGATGCGGCATCGGTGTATTCGCCGTTGATGAAGGCACGGCCTTCGATCTTCAGTTGCTGGGCACGTTGTTCCCAGTCCGCACGAGTCAGGGTGGTCATACGAAACTCCTCCTCTTGTTTAGGTGCAACGCCGCACTGAGGACTCACAGGCGTTGTCAGAATTCTGGCCGGGCGACGAGCGCACACTGGCAAGCGATACCCTAAACCAGCCCGGGTAAACTATCAATATATTTGACACAGAAGGCTCAAAAGCCTACTGATGTGCATTTTATTAAACAACAACAGGAGCCGCACCATGAGCATCGACAGCATCATCGACTTCGCGCAGGTCATCACCGAGGCCGAACGCTACCGCCCGGCAGCTGAAAAAATCCTCAAGGGCGAGCCAGACCAGGCGGTCTACAACCATTATTCCAGCCCCTGCGGGCAGTTTGCTGCAGGCGTGTGGGAAGGCGAGGTGGGGCAGTGGACGGTGAACTACACCGAGCATGAGTACTGCGAGATCGTTCAAGGCGTTTCGGTGCTGCGTGACCAGGATGGTGGGGCCAAGACTTTGCGTGCCGGTGACCGGTTTGTCATCCCGGCGGGGTTCAAGGGCACCTGGGAGGTGCTGGAGCCTTGCCGCAAGATCTATGTGATGTTCGAGCAGAAATGATCTGAGGCCCGAACAGGCAAAAAAAAACCCGCATCCTTTCGGAGGCGGGTTTTTTCAGGTCGCCGATCAATTACTTGATCTTGGCTTCCTTGTACACCACGTGCTTGCGAACAACCGGATCGTATTTCTTGATCTCGATTTTGTCCGGAGTGGTGCGCTTGTTCTTGTCGGTGGTGTAGAAGTGGCCAGTGCCAGCACTCGAAACCAGACGGATCAATTCACGCATGACGTTCTCCTTAGAACTTTTCGCCGCGAGCGCGCAGCTCGGCCAGCACTACGTCGATACCACGCTTGTCAATGACGCGCATGCCTTTGGCAGATACGCGCAGACGCACGAAACGCTTCTCGGATTCAACCCAGAAACGGTGGTGCTGCAGGTTCGGCAGGAAACGACGACGGGTTT
Source organism: Pseudomonas sp. B10(2017) (assembly GCF_002113295.1). Taxonomy (NCBI): domain Bacteria; kingdom Pseudomonadati; phylum Pseudomonadota; class Gammaproteobacteria; order Pseudomonadales; family Pseudomonadaceae; genus Pseudomonas; species Pseudomonas sp. B10(2017). The sequence goes on along the minus strand of NZ_NEJU01000009.1, from coordinate 155,273 downwards.
TGTTGTTTGCGTGGGAAATGTTGTTCCCGGTTACTGGACCCTTACCAGTAACTTGACAGACTCTCGACATGACTCAGCCCTCTAAAACCACATGCCCAACCCGGCATGGGTTGGCCGCTTAATCTCTCAGTCTTTGGCGCCTGGGCGCCGTGATTCTGGAGGTCTTACCGACCGGATACGCTGACGCGACAGGCCGAGCCCCTAGAAAAGAGCGCTGCTTTATACCAGAAAGACTTGGCCACAACAACAGAAGATACGTTTCCGGCGCCGGCCAAGCGCGCCGGGCCAGCATAGCGGCAGGCCCCGCCAGCCGTCGACCGCTCGTCGCCAGTTTTGTAAAAAAGGGTGTGGTCATTTCCCTACGAGCACACTAGGGTAGGCCTTTTCCAGACTGCACTGGCAGATGGGCCACTGACAGCCAAGGAGCCACCATGCGTGCTGCCGCCCTTTCCTTATTGTTCAACTCCTTGTTCGCCGCAGGCGCCCTGTTCGCCGCCGGCGTTGCCCAGGCCGCCCCGCTGAGCATCTGCAGCGAGGCCAGCCCCGAAGGCTTCGACGTGGTGCAGTACAACTCGCTGACCACCACCAACGCCACGGCCGATGTGCTGATGAACCGCCTGGTGGAGTTCGACGCGGCGCAAGGCAAGGTGGTGCCGAGCCTGGCGGCCAGCTGGACGGTATCGGCCGATGGCCTGATCTACGACTTCACCCTGCGCGATGACGTGAAATTCCACACAACCGCCTACTTCAAGCCAAGCCGCGCAATGAACGCCGACGATGTGCTGTTCAGCTTCCAGCGCATGCTCTACCCCGCCCATACCTGGCACAAGACCGCGCCGGGCGGCTACCCGCATGCCCAGTCGCTGCAACTGGGCAGCCTGATCAAGGCGATCGAGGCGCCGGCACCGAACACCGTGCGCTTCACCCTCAGCCACCCGGACGCCACCTTCCTGGCCACCCTGAGCATGGGCTTCGCCTCGATCTATTCAGCCGAGTACGCCGACAAGCTGCTCAAGGTCGGCACGCCGGAGAAGCTCAACAGCCAGCCGGTCGGCACCGGGCCGTTCATCTTCCAGCGTTTCCAGAAAGACGCAGTGGTGCGCTACCGCGCCAACCCCGACTACTTCGGCGGCAAGCCGGCGGTCGACCCGCTGATCTTCGCCATCACCACCGATGCCAACGTGCGCCTGCAGAAGCTCAAGCGTGGCGAGTGCCAGGTCGCGTTGTCGCCCAAGCCGCTGGACATTGCCGAAGCCGGCAAGGACGGCAACCTCAAGGTGGCCACCACGCCGGCGTTCATGACCGCCTTCGTCGCCATCAACAGCCAGCACCCACCGCTGGACAAGCCGGAAGTGCGCCAGGCCATCAACCTGGCCTTCGACAAGCAGGCCTACCTCAAGGCCGTGTTCGAAGACTCCGCGGTGGCGGCCAACGGCCCCTACCCACCCAACACCTGGAGCTACGCCAAGGACCTGCCCGGCTACCCGCTGGACCTGAAAAAAGCCAAGGCCCTGCTGACCAAGGCTGGCCTGGCCGAGGGCTTCAGCACCACGATCTGGACCCGCCCGTCGGGCAGCCTGCTCAACCCCAACCCCAGCCTCGGTGCGCAGATGCTGCAGGCCGACCTGGCCAAGATTGGCATCAAGGCCGAGATCCGCGTGATCGAGTGGGGCGAGCTGATCCGCCGCGCCAAGGCGGGCGAGCATGACTTGCTGTTCATGGGCTGGGCGGGTGACAACGGCGATCCGGACAACTTCCTCAGCCCGCAGTTTTCCTGCGCGGCGGTGCAGTCGGGGACCAACTTCGCACGCTTCTGCGACAGCCGCCTGGACCAGTTGATCAGCGCCGGGCGCACCACCAACGACCAGAGCGTGCGCAGCCGGCTGTACCAGCAGGCGCAAACCTTGATTCAGCAGCAGGCGCTGTGGGTGCCGCTGGCGCATCCGACAGCGGCGGCACTGCTGCGCCAAGGGGTGGAGGGCTATCAGGTGAGCCCGTTCGGGCGGCAGGATTTCAGCAAGGTGTCAGTGAGCAAGTAAGCCTGCACCGGCCTCTTCGCGGGACCGCGCCAACTTTCAACATGGCGCTATCCCTGTGGGAGCGGGTTTACCCGCGAAAGGGCCGGGACAGGCAGCACAATTGCCTAAGCCACAATCCAACCATGCTCGACCATCGACAGCGGCTCCCCGTCACCGATGATGATGTGATCCAGCACCCGCACATCGATCAACGCCAGCCCTCGCTTCAACGACAGGGTCAAATGCACATCGTCCTGGCTGGGCTCACTGTTGCCCGAGGGGTGGTTGTGGCACTTATGGTATATGCTCGGAAACGTTGCAGATCTGGAGCTAGCGATGCCAGACGTCCCTTTCTGCGAAATCCGAATGATCCGCACTGCCTCCAGCAGCCTCAGGCCATACCTGCTGGTGCAGGGGGTTCCAGTGATCCTAGCAAACCTCTGGGCGGAGGATTTGCTCCACAGATCGCGTCCTAATACCGTCGAAAATTACTTACGTGACATCGCTATCGCGTACGAGTGGGCTCTCAGCCGAGGTTCTTCACTGGAAGCGAAGCTTGAGCGCCTAGCGGTGTTCAGCTCAGCGGAACTGACATCGCTGGCCGAACGCCTCTGCTCCACCAAACGCGGTGCGGGTGCGAGCCAATCGACATGCACCCGACGACTCGAAGCTGTCAAATCATTCATAGATTTCTCCTTCGAGCACTACGTTGAGCTCAATCGACTAGGTCTACTTGAGCAAAGCCAAGCGGAAAAAAACAAAGCCAAGAATCTGCGAAATCTTCAAAAAAAAATCACCAAGATTGCATATCAATCAGAACCGCCGGTACCTGCAACGCCACTTGACTCCGGGGGGCAAGCCTTATTCAAAGGGGTGCTCAGTCCTGGTGACTCTAGGAACCCATTCCACAGTAAGCAGATACAGGCACGCAATTACTGTCTGTTCTTGGTAATGCTTGAAACACTTGCCAGGCGTGGCGAAGTTGTTCTCGTAGAACTCGACGACGTTGACCTTGGCCCCTCACCTACAATACGCATCAAGCGCCCCAGCGATATCAATAGGGAGCGGAGACAGGACGGGGCTAGTCTCAAGACGCGCGGTCGGATAGTCCCCATAACCGCATCGGTAGCCGCGGTTCTGAACGAATACATTTCCGATCATCGCCCTAAACTGATCAAACCAAAAAGACCTTGTACAGCCCTATTCGTGAGTTCCCGTGACGGAAGACGGCTATCTGCGCGAACCGTAAACACCATTCTTCGTACCGCTGCAGCCAGCCTCGGCTTGCCAAACTTTTCAACACGAATTCATCCGCACGGATTGAGGGCGACAGGGGCAAATATAGCTCGCAAAAAGTTTGAAAAAAGTGGCGCCCACAGCATCAATGTAAAAGATGCTCTGGCGTATCTGGGCGGATGGAGCCCCAGCAGCGAAAGTGTTCAGCGCTACTCTCGGCAGGCCATATCTGATCGGCTCGGCGAAATCATCAGAAACTCTGACAGCTCAACTTTTCGAGGCAATGAAGATGATTAAAATTTCGCCTACCGAACTCATAACCCAAATCGAATGTCGCTTCGGCATCGAGGCCGATGTCTTTCCTACCACAGTCATATCCACCTTCGGCCAGGCCATAACAATTCACAACAATGATGCGTGGGTTGAAAAAATAACGGTAGAGATTGTCGGGTGTGCTCCGATGAATATTTCGTGGAGCAAGCCTCTACATTCTAACTTGTTAGTTGAGTGGCTACTCAGAGGGTGGTTCATCGACAGACTCCAAACCCACATCGACCTTAGGCCTCTGATCGTCGTCCAGCGGCTTCTGGCCCAGCATAAATTTCTGGGAAATGACGCGGACACTATTGGCTATAGGTTATCGACATTTGCTGTACGTGAATGCACTCGTTTAAAAGCATCAAGCTGGTACGAGGACCTAGTTGCTCTTCGAGTATTTTATCGATGGTGCTTGGATGAAGAAGTCCCAGGTTTCAACGAACATGACAGCCTTGAACTATCACAGCTCACAGTAAAGACGTTTGATAACAGGCATTTGGTCACGATGCGAGATGATGACTTTGGCCCTTTCACTCGCGTACAACTCGCGAACATTGAGATGAAGCTTGTCAGCAATCCGCTCGTTACTCATGTCCAGCGCACACTTTTTTTGCTCTGTCGCGACTGGGCTCTTCGCCCTATACAGTTAGCCCTAATGCAGATTACTGACTTCGGGGTTGATGAGGGCGGCCCCTTTGTAAAGGTGCCGAGCGTTAAAGGAATTAGACGCTCAAGGCTCAGGAGGCATCCGAGCAACCTGGTAAAACGTTACATCGCTAAAGACACTGCAAAGGCAGTAGAACTTCAGTGCACTTTAGCTGAGACCCAATGCAATGCCGCATCGAAGGACATCAACGCGATATGTGCCAGGCATGGAATAAGCACTCCAGTGCTTCCTACACCGTTGTTTCCCTCGGCGTACATAACCGAAAACCGCCTTTTACGCTTGCTCACCAACCCCAAGCTGACACCATTCACATTACATCTCGACAACCATAGAATAAGTTATGCGCTAACATCTCTCACTTGGATACTCCAGTTACCAGATCCTCATCGGGCCATACAAAAAACAGAACCGTTCATGCGGATCACAGCGTACCGACTGCGCAGGACCAAGGCTACTTCAATGGTTCTTTCCGGTGCATCCCCTGAAGAAGTCGCTGAAGCTCTAGATCATTCAAACCTGAATTCTATAAAGCACTACTTCCATTACAACCTTGAGCTGCAAGAGTTCATAAATACGACGCACATGGCAAGCCCGGAGATCAATGCAGCCGTGCAGATGTGGTGCGGCAAATTCATGGAAGAAATCCCTGACAGATCCGCGCTAAGGCCAATAAGTGGCTTAGGATCATGCAATTCTGAAGAGCCATGCCCTTACCACCCGACGGTCACTTGCTATGCATGCCCTAAATTCAGACCTAGCCGTCATGCTAATCATGAAGGGGCTTTAGCAGACATCACTAAATTCCAGCAGATGCTCGGGAGCAATTCCACTGGTGCTATGGCCCAACAGGTCGAAGCAGCAATTCACGGCGCTAAGTCAGTAATCATTGCTGTGAAGGAGTTAGAAGATTGAGCATATCAATGGCGGTCTTAGAAGATAGATATAAACATGCGGAGCACCAATTTAATGATCTGAAAGCAAACGGATTAGTAGGAGGGAATTTCGAGGGCAAGGTATGGCAGTATAGGGGGAGTAATATCCCCTTCACATCATTCGACCCTAACAACAAGCGAAATCAAGATCAGCCCCCTCTCCCGCTAGTGATTGGCAAGCTTGCGCGCTGCTTTATAGTTAAAGAAATTCTGGCACAACCATCAGCCGAGCTTATCATCGGAAGAATGGCATCGATTAGGCATCTATCAGCAGTAATGGAAAGCCAGAGCATTGAATGGAGTGGCGTAACACGCACAGTCTTCGACCACACCGTAGACTCGATTAGGCACGGACGTTCGGACTCTACTACTTACCATAGAGCGAATGCCCTCAAGGCGTTTGTTGATTTCCTCAACCAACTTAGCGCGATGCTCGATGGAATGCCGTTGCGATTCATCGATAGGTTTATCAATTGGAAAACCGGAATCCCCAACCCGACTCATAGTGCGCTTGAACTCACATCGCGAGAGTTCCAACAAAGAGAAGAGAACCTACACACCACCGATTTACACAAAGGGATTGCACAAGCTAGATGGTTGATCAAACAGAACCCACATCTTGAGCCAACTGCGGGCTTCGATAGAATTAGACTTGAGGCGATCTGCTTCGGTATGGCGCTCGGCTTAAGAGTTGGTGAAATAGCAAATCTTCCAAATAATTGCCTTTTCCAGGACCCTAATACTCATACGACGTTTGTGCGAGTACCTGTTGAAAAAAACTTCATACCCAACGCCGTACCTGTCGCAGAACTATGGAGCGCACCACTCACGGAAGCGTACGAGTACTTGTTGGCTGTCACTCAGGATGCTAGAGAGCGTGCTCTTGACATTGAAACCAATGGTTTCTCATTTATAGATAAAGCACTCGCAGCCTATCGCGCTAACCATCCGTTAGATCCCGGAGCGGTAGATCAACTGTCATCGTTGGATCTGCCCGTAGAACATCACTATTTCGTTGAGGAGATATGTAAGTGCTTTCCAATATCCCCCAAAGAACTCTACAGCGGCGGGCGATTTTACAGTTGCAGCGTTGAGCTCCCCAGAATAACGGCCGCTCGAATTGCAGTTTGGATAGATGAGCGAATGCAAAAATGGGATTGGTCAAACTTTCTTAATGAGTACAAAAAGAACTGCTATAGCGTATCTGTCCTTGACATTGCAAAACACACAAACTCCTCTGAAGCATCAGTAAAAAAGAGCAAGTGGTTTGTTGATCTCCTGCGCACGTTTCTCAAAGGAATGGTTCACGACGGGCTTTTCAAGCCTGGCAACAAACCTTCAATTCTTCAACTCATCGACATCCGAAATGAGTGGGCAAGTATCAGAGAAATCATGCTGTCTCAAAGAGGAACCGGGGCGGGAGTCCCATCTCTGGTCATAGATACCAGGCTGTTCAAACACATCTTAGAAGACAAATACCGATTCCACCTGAGACGCCATTTTGACGAACAATTTGCGATGCCCGCCGATGGAGATGATTCACCTTATCATGCGAAGCACACTGCCAAAGGTTATCCTAGCAAGCTGAGTGACAACTTAATTGTGATTTGGGAAAACCAGTTTGATTCCATAGCTGAGCTAGGGATCATCCCTCGCCCGCTAGTTAGAGCCGATCTCTACAACTATCTCTCTTCGAATTCCTCAAAGAAAACAATCTTTCAACGCCTTGACCTGCGAGGGCAAGACGGTGAAATTTTTTCTATCACCCCTCATCAAATCCGTCGCTGGGTTACCACTGCAATTCTTCGTGCCGGCCCCTCTGAAACAGCTGTGGACCTATGGATGGGGCGAACCCCACGCCAAAGCCGTCAATATGACTATCGTACTGCTAAAGAGAGAGCAGAATATGTGAGGTCTTTATACCTGGCCGTTGACCCTCCCCAAGATTTTTTGGGCAAGCGAGTCATCCGATGGCGGGAGGAGTCAATCGCTGACGACCAGATCGAAGAGATGATCATTGAGAAGCTCAGCATTCTCAACCTGACGCCTTGGGGCGGGTGTACACGTGAGCTCTATATCAGTCCGTGCGACAGGGGGCTCATGTGCATCAGAGGCTTCGGTACGGATTCTGGATGTAAATCCTTTCATCTGAACCCTGATGATATGGAAGCAAAGGCCGCTATCGAGAGCTTACTCAGCGAATACGAGAAAATTTTGAAGGCAATTTTCGACAACCAAAATGATATCACGTCTAGTATTGAGGCTGAACTCGATAGTACTCATACTTTCGATCAGCACGTTCTGTTTGTGATGGATATGGTTACGAGCTGCAAAGCGGCCTTAGAAGCTTACTCAAAACCTAGGAAGGCTTCATCATGAAGCAGGAAAAAAAGTGGAAGGACCACGTGCGGTCCATTCTCGCAGAATATGAAGCCGGACGGATTCAGGGACCGCTCACCCAGAATGGCCTTGCCCTGCAAGCGGGTGTTAGTCGTCAAACACTCTGGAGAGATGATGAGATTCGCTCTTTATATGCGGCCATCCAGACCCATCTCAAGGGTGTAAAAAAGGCTGGACGTAAAGACAGCACTGCCAGAATTTTCGCCCTCGAAATGCAGCTGGACAAAGCACGAGCGGAGAATAATCGACTGATTCAGACGATCGTCAAAGCCGCTCAACTGATGACAGAGGATGCGATTGATCCAAGACGATACTTCGAAGATGTCACGACCCGAGAGCCCTCTACTTTCGACGGTAAAGCTCTTTGAAAAAACACTGGCCCGGGCAATCGGTAATATTAGGCTGGTAGTATCGCTTGCCGCTTTGAGCCGTGTAGCATCTGAACAAGCTATCCTCGCTCTCATGAATGGCCTCTAAATGCTCCATTAACCACTCGCCGCTACCGTTCATCCACCCCGGTGTCACAATCTGTAGCGAAACCTCGGCCGATCCCTCCTGAACCATTCGTGCGAAGCGCTCAAGTCCTCGAACGTCCTCCAAGAAAAAGACCTCCACGCACGTGTCCTCCCCTAGCACCCTCGTCACCGTTACGTGAAACCACGGGGACAACAGCCTTTTTTCTACAAAATGCCAAGCCTGTTGGTCCTCGGCCAGCCATGCGTACGATCGATCCATCTCTGCCCAGCGATTGGTGATGAACATCCCGAGCCCTCCAAATGAACAGTATGCATTGTAGTCATATACTGTTCACGGGTGCCTCATCTTTCCTTTTTGGGAAGATGCAGAGTGGAACTGAAAAGCGCCTTCGGTCGAGTATTGCAGTGGATGAGGGTCAAGCAAAAGCTGACCCAGGAAGACTTCGCGACGGTCAGCAGTCGCACCTACATCAGCACTTTAGAAAGGGGCAGGTATGTCCCGACCATCGAAAAAATCGATTCCATTGCACCAGTTCTGGGCGTACACCCTGTCACGCTGCTCATAGGGAGCTATGCCCTAAAGGAAAATCGTCCAGTTACAGAGCTGCTCGCTCAGATTGCTTCGGAAGCTGAACGGATGGAGCTTGCTAGCCTGCTTTCACAGTCAGCGAAAGCTCCCCGATAGGACATACTGTCAAGGTCGCCTTGAGCTCCTAGGCAAGCAGATGCGCCTCCGGCAAGAAGGCCTCGACCGGAGGCACCACATTTGGTACTCAGGTAATTCACACCTCAGCGGTGATAGATAAGCCTGACGTTATGTACCACTTGCTTGGCATACCCATATCAAGAGAGCCAAGGAAAGAATAGGTATGGAGAAGGCAATTGGCAGCAAAAGGACGCGAAGCGGGCGTGATGCGGCCAAAATGGATAAACAGAGCGCAAGAGGATTGAGCATATGCCGGTACCCAACATGAAATGTTAATTGAGTTCCCGGCTGATTCACTACCTAACAGAGATCGTCTGAAAAGAATGAAGATCCGGCCTTCCGCACCTTTGTAAGGTTTGGCGGCCCTAGCGCCTTGGAAAATAGATACTAGAACCAAATTCTCTTAGGATCAATATGGAACGTTTGTCTGAGCTGCTCTCGGCCTTCGGGCCCTCATCCTTCCTAAAGGCCAAGAACGCCCACTCTCTCGTCAGCAAGTACTCGGTAGTTAGCAATCAGCGCACGCGACTGCCCGCTTCCTTAGCCCATTGATTTCAAACTATATGCTCTCAAACCAGCTTCTCCGGGGACGATCGCTGGCCGGCGGCTCCACCATGGCTTTACTTTCTCAAGCTGCGCTGCAAGGGCCATCAAATGCTCTTCACCATAGCGACCGATGAATTGGGTACCGATTGGAATCCCGGCTTCTTCCGACCAGGTCAGGGGGACGGTTATCGCAGGCTGGCCGGTAACATTGGCCAGACCAGTGAAGGCTAGGTAATTCGCCACCCCTTCCTCGCCTAAGCGGAACTGAGCTACATCTCGAACTGTCATCGCAAATTCGCCGATGGGCGCAGTCATCCCTCCAGCAGCTCTCATGACAAGGCTAATTGCCGTGAAATAGCTGGACAATTGAGCGTATCAATAGTTGTTCTCGATGAGTGTTATGAACTTGCACGTCAACAGCTTAACGACCTCAAATCGAGTGGACTAGTACCCGGAAATTTTGAGGGTAAACCACTCGGCGAGACCAAGCCCCGCCATTTAGTTTTGACAGACTTAACCGATCACCGTCAATGGCCAACTCCCTACAAAACTCGTTCGTTTTGAGTCTTGTCAAAGATCAACATTGCCAATTGCGAACAATTCTTCTTTTGGGCTTTATCTTTGAATAAACTTGTAATAGTTTCGCCGACGCAAAACTAGGAAAGTTATTTAAAAAAAGCCACCGGAGCAATGGGCAAAAAGATAGATGGCCATTTGCCGCGCAAGTGTGATATCTATGTAGTCTCGTCTGACAAGCAAAGGGAAATGCAAATGTCTGGTTCTGGTGTTAGCTACCTGGGGTCATCAACCCCGGCCACTACCTGTGCCGCGCTCCAATTCGACACACAGCTCGCCTCCCCTAAGGCAGCGGTTGTCGCTCAGCTGAAGCAGCACGACATCCTCACAGTCGATTTTGCACAGCCTGGCAATCAGCAGTTGTCGTCGCCCTGTGGCAAGGTGCTGAAGCCGGTAGCATTGTCGATCCTAACCTCATCCAGCTGCGCAGTTGCATGAGCCAAGGCGAGATGTACGAGGCCCGCGTCCTGCACGTCGGCGGCGGACAAGTTCGCGTTCGGGTCTATCACATCTAATTCGAGAGCAAGGAGAGCTCCATGATCACCATCGTAGGTGGCGTCTACCGAGAGCGATGCATGCGTCCGGCCTGGGACGATATCTATGGCTCGGCAGGCCGCGCCGCGGCAGCCATTGCTCGTTTTCATGGACAGGCGCAATTACATGCCCGTGTAGACGGCTACCTTGAGGCTGTCGTGGAGGCTCTTGCGTCCGCTGAGGGCTTCCAGTTCACAGCCCACCCCGCCCCTTCAAGCACTACTTTTGAGTACATCCACGGTCTCTCCACACCTGATATTCGTGGGACCGTACAAAACCAGTCGGACCTTCAGGTCAGCGCTGACAAAATGCTCCGGTTCGGCATGATTGATGGCACTGCGGTGGTTGATGCCGAATATGCGGTTTTTGATCCACAAAACGCAGATGGAGCAGAGTCTTTTTCCGCCAATGGTTCCCGCGCCGAGCACCTGGCCTTGGTGCTGAACCGCCACGAGGCCAACCTGTTGGCCCCTGGTTACGCGAGTTTGAAGGTCGAAGAACTTGCAGAGGCGCTGGCCAAGCAAGAAAACGCTGCGGTGGTCGTCATCAAGATGGGCCCCCTGGGTGCATTGGTTTATGACCGCGGCACTTTGTCCAGAGTACCCGCCTATCGTACCGAAAAAGTCTGGAAAATCGGCTCTGGGGACACCTTCGCCGCCCACTTCGCACTGGGCTGGATGGACAACGGTTTGTCGGCCCATGAGGCAGCTGAAATCGCCTCCATAGCAACCGCCTTCTACTGCCAGAATCAAGGTTTCCCCGATCCGACCTTGCTCGCCAACTTCAAGCCGCAGCCGTTACAGCCATCGGCTCGCTACCGGGATGGATACGTCCCGAAGGTCTACTTGGCAGGCCCATTCTTCACACTGGCAGAATTGTGGATGGTCGGCCAAGCCCGCCGAGACTTGCTAGCCATGGGGCTGAATGTGTTCTCTCCCTATCACGACGTAGGCCTTGGTAGTGCTGACGACGTGGTCCAGAAGGATCTTGAAGGGATACACCAGTGCGATGCACTGTTCGCCATTGGTGACGGCCTCGACTCGGGAACGATTTATGAGATCGGTTATGCACGAGCTTTGAACAAGCCCGTGGTGTTCTATGCCGAGAACGAGTCCGAGCAGGACAAGAAAATGATGGAAGGCTCAGACTGTGTCATTACCGATGACTACGTCACTGCAATCTATCAAACCGTTTGGGAAGCGGTGGAGCTATGAAGACAGGGTTACTGCTCTCCGGTGGCATGGACTCCGTGGCGCTTGCCTGGTGGAAACGCCCGGACATCGCATTCACTCTGGACTACGGGCAACTGGCTGCGCGTGCCGAGATCGAGGCTTCGAGCACGGTCTGTCAGCAGCTGGAGATCCCTCATCATGTCATTCAGATCGACTGCAGTTCACTAGGATCGGGAGATATGGCAGGCAGCGCCGCTGACAGTCTGGCTCCAGCATCAGACTGGTGGCCTTACAGGAACCAGATGCTGGTAACGCTCGCGGCGATGAAAGCGATCAGCCATGGCGTAACCCACCTGTGGCTAGGGACCGTAAAGTCGGATGGTTTCCACCGCGATGGCTCACGTGAGTTCATGTCGGCCATCAGCCACCTGCTTTCCATTCAGGAGGGCGGCATGGTGGTAGAGGCACCCGCTATCGAGCTTTCAACAGCAGAGCTGGTTCGCACGTCGGGGATCCCTGCTAGCCTTTTGGCCTGGGCCCACAGCTGCCACAAATCGCATGTCGCATGTGGTGATTGCCGCGGCTGTAACAAGTACATGGAAGTGTTTCGCGAGGTTGGGTATGACCTGGATCGACTTGGGTGACCCCCTACCCCGGTCTACGGCTGAACGTTACAGCCTTGTCGACTGGAATCTCGGGGAGTTTTACGCTCTGCCGGCGCCGGCTGCAGCGCTGAACTGCTCCTTCGGAGAGGTGCTGGATGCGCGTACCTCCCAGCGTACGTTCGGCGTGATCGATGATGAGCAGCTGGGTACTTTTCTCTGGCATGCCTGCAGACGAAGAGGCTCAGCGGCGTCGAATCTGGGCTTTGACCTGGAACACCGCACAGCCCCTTCCGCCGGCGCAATCCACCCCATTCACGTCGTCGTGAAGCGGCCTGGTGATGTGCGCTGGTGGTTATACCAACCCAGCACACATCAGCTGGTGGAGCTCAAGCAGGCGCACACTAGGCTCGCAGGCCTACTTGAACTGAGCCTGGAGGTCCTCACAGGTACGGATGCCACGCGCTTACTGTTCGTGGCAGAGCATGGAAAAACACTGAGCAAATACCAGAACGGATGCAGCTTGGTATGGCGAGATGCAGGGGCAATCCTCGGCATTATGGCGCTCACCGCAACGGCCCAGGGGCTGAACTTTTGTCCTCTGGGCATCACTGGCGACCCCTGGGCCAGCGCCTTAGCTGATCAGGGAAAGCTGGCCGGAGTTGGCCTTGCTCTTCTTGGTACGGCTACGGGAGCTTAATGATGAAGCATGGTGTCCCATGCCCATGATGCTGTGCACCGTGCTGGGCGAGGCCATCATCTCCAACCACATAAGAGCATCAAGCTCGGAGGCACGGACGCCCAACCCTTTGCTGAAGCGGATGAACTGCTCTTCAAGCTCCAGGTAGTGGCGCTCAACGGTCAGGTGGCTGTCAAAAAACTTGCCCAGCAGTCCGGCGCGGAGGATGTGTATGTCGAGAATGGCCACATCATCCGCATCCAACCAGTTTCTTGCGACCCAAGAAGCTGTTTTGTAGCCAATCCCGGGAACGTCCAACAGCCAGTCACGTAGTGCTCTGCCTGATCCCAGTGGGGCGCGCTCTGCAGATAGCTTTTGCAAAGCAGCACTCAGGTAACGGGCCTTCTGCTTGGCAAAGCGGTATCGCACCTGCCGATCGTCGATCGTCAGTGGTTCCTTGAGCCACTCAAGCAGGATTTCTTCGGACGGGGGTTCGTCGTCAAAGGCGCCGCGTTCCTTGACGTGTCGGAATGCCGCCAGCCCAACGCTTGCCGGGATACCATGCCCACCCAACAGGCAAGCGCCCACTTCCTCTTTCAGGGTTGAGCCAAGCTTGTAATTGATTCGATCGCCAGTCAGCCGCCGAGCATAAACCTGATATGCCCAATAGGCCGGCGAAGGGAAGGCCTCTACAGCGCCCCACGGCACACCAGGGATGACCTCAGCGTCAGCCGTAGGTAACTCAACATTGAAGACCACTTGGTCCAAGAAAATAGCGCCTAACTGCATCAGGCGGCCTCCTCGGCATTGCCGTAGTGTTCCTGCATCCATTGCAGTAGCTCATGCCGCTCAATAGGGTCCAGGCTCTCGATGCGGCTGCGGAGTCTGGTTTGGCGGCGCTGAATAGTTTGGCGGTCCCGGAAGGTCTCGCCCATGTAGCGACTGTCGTGCAAACGGCTAGGGGGATCGAAGTTCAACCACACCGTTTCTTCACGCACCTCAACATGGGTCTTGGCCGGAAAACTCACCTTGCGCCATCCGACAAGCTCACTGTTGTAGAGATCACAGTCATAGCCCGAAAGCATCACTTTGCAAGGTAGTTTGGCCAAGCACCGCAGCAATCTTAGGTGATCGGCCTCCGAGTAATCGCAGCGATACACCTTCGCTCGACGACGTGTTCCCGGGACATAGGGCGGATCGACATACACCAGTTCCTGGCCTTCGAATGCGTAGTTTTCCAAAAAACTCACTGCATCTATCTGGTGGAGTTCACACATGCCTGGGTGAGCTGCCCGCCATAGCTCAATGACTTGCGCGTCCAAATCGAGCCCGATGTTCCGCTGCGCTGCTTTTTTGTGGCGCATGACGGCCCCCCCACCAAGGTGGGATTCGATGTAGGTCTGATGCGGTGGCATCAGGTTGATCAAGCGCTGATAGCACTTGCCTTTTCCGCCTGGATATCTCATGCATCTCAGCATCGTCAGAAATGACGATGATGTCAAGTAGAGACCGCCCAGTGGACAATCGCGTGGACAATCGCATTCCACTCGACCATTCGCTTAAAGCATCTGGCTTAACGGGTCCCCCCTTCTGATGTTAGGCAGGACCGAGGTCCAGTGACGTGCCCCGAGGTAACGTGCGTGAGACCACCATTCAGCAACTGTGATTGACTCGCGTGTTACTTTGGGTAGTCTTCTTGTTGAGGACTGCAACTGCGCATTCGTCGGGACTGGGTACCAGCAAGCGCCCCCCCCCGCATTTTGGCAGCAGAGAAAGCTGGTTTCTCTGAAGTAGTGACGACGGGCTAGCCTGTCGGATTCTGAACCCAAGGTCTCCGGACTAGGAGCTAAAGGATCGCTGCGACTACTCCTCAAGACTGACGAAAAGGAACCTCCCGGGTGCCTTCTCAACTCTTGGCTTCGTATGCAGCTGTGTCAGAGCATTCAGAAATCCGCCTGCCGTCCTGGTCGACGCTCGTGAGACAGCCGATCGGCACTACATCGCGCTGTACGATGCCTGGTACATGGTCCAGATGAACCTGCACCAAGATCTGCGGCCTGGTTTGACCATTCCAGATCTCGATTAGGCCCCCTCAAGATCGCTTGTCCAGCCCCGGTGTGCTGCCTGGGGCGGCTTTTTTCGCCTGCTCGCTAGTAGACTCGCGGCCGCCTCAGCCCAAGGCGAAGCTGTTGGGATCCTTTGCCCCCCGCATGGAACGCGTTCCCATTGAACAAGCTAAAACCCCTGTTGATGCACTTGCTGATCATCATTCTGGTCGGCATCGGCTCTGCCGTCGTCTTCTCCGCGGTCGGCGAGAGACACTACCGTAACGGCGAGTTCGGTTTCGGCTGCTCGGTGCTGACTCAGGTGGACTTCTTGCGCCGCAGATGGGCCCACCAAAACCCTGCACAACTGTTGCCCTGGTTGAATTTAGTGCCGCCGTGAATAGCCCGCCACGTCTATTCAGAGCGGCATATAATTGCGCCGCACCCTGGGCTGAATGGGTGGCCACGAAGATCGCCCAAAGCCCGCCAACACACACTGAGGACCCATACGTGTCGAATAAACTGGAAGTTTCGGAAGATCAAAAAGAGATGATCAATTCGTGGGAGCAGAAGCTCTCCACCCTGTTCGGCGGTGAGGTTCCTGACCGTGCCGAGTGGCACACCCCGGGCGAGATCGCTGAGGTCTTCGCTGCAATGCAAGGCAAGGACGCCCACGTCTTCCTCCCTGGTGGTGGCGGTGACGAGATCTTGAGCTCCCGCGTTACTGAAGATGGCTTGCTGGAGTGGTCTGGCAGCACTAGTTCCCTGGACAACTATGCGACCGTGGTAAATCCGGTTCGCCTGACTTTCTGGAACCCGGGCGACCAGACGCATGAGGCTAACTTCGTGCTCGAGGTCGGCTCGCTTCCTGCGGGCTGCCCTACTGGCTACACCAACGATGCCGGCGTCGAGGAGTGCGTGGAGCTGTCGAAAGGTCGCTATGCCCCGCGCTCTGCTTGGGATAACAGCGAATACCAGGGCAAAGACCTGCCAGATTCCGCCCGCCTTGTGATCCGTGCCACCAAGCCGGCGCGCTATGCGATGTTCGGCAAGGGCTCGATCTACAACCAGTTCAAAGATCGCAGTTTCGACGCCTACAGCGCGTTCCACAATGACGCAGCGGCCTTCGAGAAAGTCGTTGCTGATATGGCGTCGATTGAAGTCGCCTGATCTTCTGGTAAAGAAAAGCCCGGTCAATGCCGGGCTTTTTTGTGGCTGCAAGGTGGGTTTCTCTCCGAGGCGTCAGATTCGAGAATATCCACACAGGACGAGAGAAACGCTAAAGCGATTGCGGCAATCCCCTTAGGTGGTACACTATCCCCATAGGAACAACTCACTCCCAATAGGAATATCACTTGAATTTCACGCCGCCGCCGCAACGCTCTGCAAACTACTCCACCGTCTGCCTTCTCGCCCTCAAGGACGTGCGCCTTGAGCGTGGAGTCCATCAATCCCATATCGCGCAGTTTGTCGGTAAAACTCCGAGCGCCTGGGCCAAGATCGAGTCAGGCCAATCCCCACTACTGATGGATACCCTATTTGGTGCATGCCTCGCCATGAACATCACACCGAGCCACTTCTTGGCTGTCGTTGAGCGCCTCTGCCAGGCCTTCAACTACCACAACTGGTATTTCTATGCTGCCGACCTGCAGGGCGAGGACGAACTGCTCCCGTTGGTTCAGGAATACTTCGCCAGCTCAGGGTTCGAGAATCTCAAGCACCGGCCAAATGATCGCCTTACCGTGCAGGCTTTCTCCAACACCATCAGCTCGATCGCACCGCCTACGATCGTCCAGTATTGCTGCTTCCCAAACACGAAAGCGTGGATTGATGACGGAGCACCCATGATCCCGATGACAAACTTGGCCACCACCGCAACTGCCGGCGTCCATACTCCGTCGATCTGACCGGCGACTCCCATGCAAGCCCGCCGCTCGGTGGGCTTTTTTTTGCCTGCAGGCTGGGCTTACAGGCTGTTGGGCTCGATGCCGATCTCCCGGAGAGACTTGGCCAGCGATGGGTCGATAACGGCCTCTCCCGTGGTCGACGCGGCCTGGTTGATGCCCACGGTCCGGTACTTGATCAGGTGACCGGAGACCATTTGCTTGAGGATCTGCTTAGCCTTGTCGCCTCCGGTCACGGTGTACGGGCTCATCAGCTGCGATGTGGATTTCATCGCCTGTTCCTGGGCGTTCTTGACGATTTCTGCCTGCTCGCCCTGGAGCGTGACGATCGGGGCCATCGGGATCGACGGAGCCAGGCTCACCGGCGTTTCCTGCGGAGTGATCGTCCACGCCTCGTTCTGGTCGATGCGCAGCTGGATGGTACCGACCGGGATCTTGAAGCGGCCACCGGACATGATGCCGACGTAAATCTCGCTGCCTTCCTTGCGGATTACCGGGTAGAGGTGCAGCGGCTGGGTGACGATCCAGCTGGGCCGGCCGGAGTCGCCCGTGGTGACCATCATTGTGGTCTTGTCGGTGAATTCGTCGGTTGTGGCCGTGGCCTTCCAGGTCTGCTGCTCAGAGGCGCATCCTGCGAGGGTAAGAGCTACGGCAAGGGCGGCGATCTTTTTCATTCGGGATCTCTGGTCGCTGGGTGGCTGTTGTATCAGGATGCCACCATACCCCTGCAGGCCTGCCTCAGCCACGGTACCGCCCCGGTTTGTGCCAGGCCGTCAGCACGTAGTTCATGGCGAAGGTGTCCACCAGCGACCAGAGAAGGCGATCAGGTGGCTGGCGGAACGCCGCAACGACTAACAGGCACGCGTCGAAGCACATTTGACATCATGCGCCTGGCTGTGAAAGACACCCTTACTATGAGCAGCTAATGCGGGAGAAGCTATACAAGATCCCGGGTATCCGGCATTCCGAGTCCAACTTCGTGCTGCGGCAGCTCAAGGCAGAGAGCGTGCCGCTGTAGGGCTTACTCTGCGCCCTCGCCGACCAGCTCGCCCTCGGCGTCCGGAATTGCTTCTCCGGCCTGTTCAGCCGGGATTTCGGCGGTCTTCTGGTGCTCCAGGCCGCAACTGTCCAGCAGAACGTCCGCGAGGCGGGCCGAGAAATACGTGTCGAACGGCTCCAGCTCCTGGTACTCATCCGGCGCTACCACCAACGACGTCAGGCGCCCGATAAGGCCGCAGATCCAGTCTGCCGCCTGAATGGTCTGGAATAGGTGACTTTCGGCCTGGATCGGCGGCTCGATCAGCGTCCGGCACTTCTCAGAGGCGTCCTCGAACATGGCCAGGGTGCAAACCTCGACGTTTTTCTCCCGCCATTCGTTGCCAGCGCGCTGCTCATCGAGCATCAGCATGAACGTGGAGTCAGTCTGGGCGCAGAAACGGTCGATTTTGCGCACCGACTGCAAAAGCTGCCGCTTGAATGTCTCGGTTGAGTCGTGAGCATCTGGGTCAGTGACTTTGTGCACGCCCGTGTAGAAGACGTAGCCGCCGATTTTCTTGATGTACTTCAGGAGGCGAAACGTGGAATTGCGCAGTTCGCGGTACTGGACGACGTTGCGCAGGGCGTAGAGCTGGGATCCCTTCTTTTCCCACTGGTACGCCGGCAGCCCACGTGGGTTGCTGTTCTTGAGGTCATGCGCCAGAAGCTGGCATTTCAGCTTGTAGAAGAAAATAGCGAACTCGCGGATTTCAGTGGCCGGGATCATCAAGCCAGCGAACCCGAAAGCGGGGTGTGTTTTGTACTGCGGGTGGTTGCGAGAGACGTATTGGCCAACGTGCCCGAATTCGTCCAGGTACGCGACGTAATGCGTCATATCTACCGGATTCCTTGCCCCAGAAACACGAAAACCCGCAGCTTTCGCTAGGCGGGTCTCGGAAGGTAGGCACGGGGGTTAACCCATGCGTTGAGTGAAATATATTTCCCTCTAAACACTATGTCAACGAAATTTTTGCGGTTTAGCACCCCAGGCCACAAAGGCCGCAAGAGAAACATCTGGGCAAAAATCCACTTCGATTATCCCCCTGGAGGTCGATACGGGTGTAAGCGGTACGGCCCAGACCATCCGATCATTTGGAAAAGCACCGAGAGCTCTACTAGCTGGAGTTCCATGCGCAATTAGGGCTCGGCGAGCAGACCTTCGCATCCACACATGCAGGTCGCATCGAGCCTCATCACCTAGCGGACCAACGTCACCTCGATCCCAGCCTGCCAAAGGATTTCGACACCTGCTCCAGCATTACACGGGTCTACTCGCCGTAGCAACATTGAAGATGGCATGCGCACTGTAGGCTTCGGCGTCATGGATATGTCGGCGAGTGGCGGTACGCATATCGTCTCCACCGCAGTGGTCGCCCATAGGCGTACCTAACGTCTTGCGAGCCATGCGATTGAGCGTTTCGGCTATTGGCATAGTGCCACCCAAAAACCACACGTGCATCATTTGGGCTCAGTCGGTAAAGGATGAAGCAGGTAGAGGAAGCGAGCAGAGGTCAGCGGCGTGGCTCCAGGCCCCTTTGAAAAGAGAACCCGAAGCACGGTTGTAAACCACTTTTTTTACCTGTTAACCACTGTGGTTTACAGTGCAAAAAAGTGGTTTACAACCCTGGTTCTACGGAGGGGTTTCTCTCCCCAAACCCCATCCCTGAAGGGGCTTTAACTAGCGGGTGTCATTCGACCTTCATCGAAGATTCATGCCGGTTGGCTTGCACCAGCCTTAGCTTTCTTCTGCTTCTTCCCGGGGCTTGTTTTGCACTCGCTAATGGCTTTTTGAAGCTCTTTAGACCTCCGTCGGCCCGATCCACTCGTGCCTGTGCTGAATCGTGGTAGAGGCCCTGCACTCCCGATCAGGTTCTCAAGCTCTAACGAAACGCGGACAAGCGTTTTGAAAGAGGCCCGAACTGCACTATGGAACCTCTCTGAATTGGCATTCATTTCTAAGATCGCTTTATTCACAGCGTTGATCGATTCTTCGGTCCACTGAGGATCAGTATCGGAATCAACGTCCATCTCACAGCCGGGCTGGAGCTTGTAGCCCGGCATCTGTTCTGACTTATGGTGCACAAGCTTGTTTCTTGCCTTATTGAGGGCGTGCAGCTCATTCAGCACTGGCTCCTCCGACAGTGATCGGCCGCAAATCATCTGCGGGACGATTCGCCACTTACCATCGAGATTGGCCTTATCCAAGGCGGCCGTCACCTTGTCACCGAGGTTGATCGCAGCCAGTTCGTACACACCGGACTCCAAAGCCATTGCCGTGAAGACAATGCTTTTGATACCGAGCTGAAGCATGCGGTCGTCCTGCACTACTCGTTTGGCACAGTAACCGTTTTCTGGAGGCTCAGGTACCCGATTCTCAAAATCCTTCAAATAGAGGCTGTAAGCTTCTTCAGCCATCTCCGCAAAAACGTATGTCAAGCTACCAGCAAGAGCCCAGCTTTTCTGCACCAGGAAGGTTTTTTCGAAAGTGGCAACGAGATCGTTCACAGAGCGAATCCTTGATAGATGAGCATTTGTGCATTTTGAAACTAATGGAAAACAGCAGCGAACGAGGCGGAACCGAAGGTTCAGTGCGTCTGAGAGACTGCTGGGATCAGGCGGAATCTGAGCGATACACGAGCCACGATTTCCCATTTCCTGCACATGGGGCGGGAGTCGTAGGACATGCAACAATCGTGATGAAACTTCCAATAGAACGCAAGCAGCCTATAAGCGCTCTATCTTGCGGCTTAGAGAAATATGCAACATTTAACTTGATACCATAACCGCGAAGGATCAAGGCCGCTGCGTTATGCAGCAATGCCCGCCGCACTACTTCCCGCGGGTAGACACTGGCCCGATCTATCGTGCCTCGGAAGAGGATTTCAAACGCCAACGGCCTGTGCTTGGTATCGAGAAACAGGCATCCAAACACCTCGCTGACCTCATGTCGCAGCATCGCTTTCAGATAGCGCCTCACCGTCGCCGGGCTGTCCATCGCGGATTCACGCTCAATTGACGTTGCAAGATGCCTGCGCCCGATCTCCAGCAGCGCCTGCAGCTGGCTGTACCTCACCGGGCCCAACCCAAGCTCACCGACGAAGGCCTCACGGTCGGCCTCCAGCAACTGGCGCAAGCCTCCGAACTTCACGAGCAGACCTCGCGCCAACTCCACGACATTGCGCCCACGCACACCTGAGCCGAGAAACACAGCAAGCAATTCCGTATCCGTCAGGCTTGCGGCCCCACGCTGCAGCAACTTCTCTCTCGGCCGCTCTTCAGCCGGCCACTCCCTGATATTCATCCCGTCCCTCTGCCCTTGCTGCGGCCCATTTCGGCCCTGTGTTAATCTATTTCGCCTCGTACATGCGACGTTCTGCCGCAGGCATCTTCAAACGTCGCCGCCCGCTCTCACTGGAAAAAGGCAAGCCTATGCAGCGGCTGTATCGCAAGCGCATCGTTCTCGGCGTGGGTGGCGGCATTGCCGCCTACAAAAGCGCCGAACTGATTCGCCGACTCCTGGAGCACGGCGCGCAGGTGCGCGTCGTCATGACCCGTGGTGGTGCAGAGTTCATCACCCCGCTGACCCTGCAGGCGCTGTCGGGCCACCCGGTGCACATGGACCTGCTCGACCCTGCCGCCGAAGCGGCCATGGGCCACATCGAACTGGCCAAGTGGGCCGACCTGGTGCTGATCGCCCCGGCCACCGCCGACCTCATGGCGCGCATGGCCCAAGGCATGGCCGACGACCTGCTGACCACCTTGGTACTGGCTACCGATGCCACCGTCGCCGTGGCCCCGGCCATGAACCAGGCCATGTGGCGCGACCCGGCCACCCAGGCCAACCTCGAACTGCTCAAGAACCGGGGCATCCAGGTGTTCGGCCCGGCATCCGGCAGCCAGGCCTGTGGCGACGTTGGCCTGGGCCGCATGCTCGAAGCCACCGACCTGGCCTGGTGTGCCGCGGAAAGCTTCAAGCGCCAGGCACTGACCGGCAAGCACGTGCTGATCACTGCCGGCCCGACCCAGGAAAACATCGACCCGGTGCGCTACATCACCAATCATAGCTCCGGCAAGATGGGCTTCGCCCTGGCCGAAGCGGCCGCCGAGGCCGGGGCTCGGGTCACCCTCGTCACCGGCCCGGTGCACTTGCCGACCCCCGACCGGGTCAGCCGGATCGACGTGGTCAGCGCGCGGGACATGCTCGCGGCCTGTGAAGCGGCCATGCCGTGCGACCTGTTCATCGCCTCTGCGGCGGTTGCGGACTACCGCCCGGAAGTCGTTGCCACGCAAAAACTCAAGAAAGATCCTACGACCGGCGACGGCATGCTGCTGCAGATGGTGCGCAATCCCGATATCCTTGCCACCATCGCTGGCCGCGCCGACCGCCCGTTCAGCGTCGGCTTCGCCGCCGAGACCGAACACTTGCTCGATTACGCCACGCGCAAGCTCAAGGACAAGAACCTCGACCTGATCGTCGCCAATGATGTGGCCAACCCCAGCATCGGCTTCAACAGCGAGGAAAACGCCTTGACCGTGATCGACCGCCAGCAGCACCAGACCCTCTTCGCGCAGACCAGCAAGGGCAAGATTGCCCGGCAACTGGTCGCCTTCATCGCCGAACGGCTCAATCAGGTTCAATAAGTTACATGCACGCTCTTCAAGCCAAGATCCTCGACCCACGCCTGGGCACCGAATTCCCACTGCCGCAGTACGCCACCCCTGGCTCCGCCGGCCTGGACCTGCGCGCCCTGCTCAAGGAAGACACAGTCCTCGAGCCAGGCCAGACCCTGCTGATCCCCACCGGCCTGTCGATCTACATCGGCGACCCGGGCCTGGCGGCGGTGATCCTGCCGCGCTCGGGCCTGGGCCATAAGCACGGCATCGTGCTGGGCAACCTGGTCGGGCTGATCGACTCGGACTACCAGGGCGAGTTGATGGTGTCGTGCTGGAACCGCGGCAACACCCCGTTCACCATCGCCGTTGGCGAGCGCATTGCCCAGCTGGTGCTGGTACCGGTGGTACAGGCCCATTTCGACATCGTCGAAGCGTTCGATGAAAGCCAGCGCGGCGCTGGCGGCTTCGGCCATTCCGGCAGCCACTGAGCCGAGAAATGACCGTTCAGGCCAAGGATGGCGAACTCTCTGGCGAAACCACCGTCCAAGCGTTCAGTTTGCGCCTGCCCAGAAAGCCTTTGACTAATGGAGCTTCCAGAGATGAACGACATGGCCCACCTGGCACCCGCCGCACTGCCAGACAGCATTTTCCGCGCGTATGACATTCGCGGCGTGGTCGGCAAGACCCTTCACGCCGAAACCGCCTACTGGATCGGCCGCGCCATCGGCGCGCAGAGCCTGGCACAGGGCGAACCTCAGGTTTCGGTCGGCCGCGATGGCCGCCTGTCCGGCCCGATGCTGGTCGAACAGCTGATCAAGGGCCTGGTCGATGCCGGTTGCCATGTCAGCGACGTCGGCCTGGTGCCCACCCCGGCGCTGTACTACGCAGCCAACGTGCTGGCCGGCAAGTCTGGTGTGATGCTGACCGGCAGCCACAACCCGTCGGACTACAACGGCTTCAAGATCGTCATTGCCGGCGATACCCTGGCCAACGAACAGATCCAGGCCCTGCTGACCCGTTTGAAAACCAACGACCTGACCCGCGCCGAAGGCCGCGTGGAAAAGGTCGAGATTCTTGACCGCTACTTCCAGCAGATCGTCGAGGACGTAAAGCTGGCCAGGAAGCTCAAGGTGGTCGTGGACTGCGGCAACGGTGCCGCCGGGGTGGTCGCGCCGCAATTGATCGAAGCCCTGGGCTGCGAAGTGATCCCGCTGTTCTGCGAGGTCGACGGCAATTTCCCCAACCACCACCCGGACCCGGGCAAGCCGGAAAACCTCGAAGACCTGATCGCCAAGGTCAAGGAAACCGGCGCCGACATCGGCCTGGCCTTCGACGGCGACGGCGACCGCGTCGGCGTGGTGACCAACACCGGCAGCATCGTCTACCCCGACCGCCTGCTGATGCTGTTTGCCCAGGACGTGCTGTCGCGCAATCCGGGCGCCGAGATCATCTTCGACGTCAAATGCACCCGTCGCCTGACCCCGCTGATCGAGCAGCACGGCGGCCGCGCACTGATGTGGAAGACCGGCCATTCGCTGATCAAGAAGAAGATGAAGCAGACCGGCTCGTTGCTGGCCGGCGAGATGAGCGGTCACATCTTCATCAAGGAACGCTGGTACGGTTTCGACGACGGCATCTACAGCGCCGTGCGCCTGCTGGAGATCCTCAGCAAGGCCGGGCAGAGCGCCGAAAACCTGTTCGCCGCGTTCCCGAACGATATTTCCACGCCGGAAATCAATATTGATGTGACCGACGAGGGTAAATTCAGCATCATTGATGCACTGCAACGCGACGCCGACTGGGGCGAAGCCAACCTGACCACCATCGACGGTGTGCGGGTGGACTACGCCCACGGCTGGGGCCTGGTTCGCGCCTCCAACACCACCCCGGTGCTGGTGCTGCGCTTCGAGGCCGACAGCGACGCCGAATTGCAACGTATCAAGGATGTTTTCCGTACCCAGTTGCTGCGGGTTGAGCCTGAGCTGCAACTGCCGTTCTGACCGACTATCTGTTCCTTACAGGAGCCCTGCATGACCCTCGATCGCGATGCCGCTTCCCATGTAGCCGAAGTTTTGTCCGAAGCACTGCCTTACATCCGCCGCTTTGTCGGCAAGACCTTGGTGATCAAGTACGGCGGCAACGCGATGGAGAGCGAGGAGCTCAAGACCGGCTTCGCCCGTGACATCGTGCTGATGAAGGCTGTGGGCATCAACCCGGTGGTGGTCCACGGTGGTGGCCCGCAGATCGGCGACCTGCTCAAGCGCCTGTCGATCGAAAGCCACTTCATCGACGGCATGCGCGTCACCGACTCGGCGACCATGGACGTGGTGGAGATGGTGCTGGGCGGCCAGGTCAACAAGGACATCGTCAACCTGATCAACCGCCACGGCGGCAGCGCCATCGGCCTGACCGGCAAGGACGCGGAGCTGATCCGCGCCCGCAAGCTGACGGTCAGCCGCCAGACGCCCGAGATGACCACCCCGGAAATCATCGACATCGGCCACGTTGGCGAAGTGGTCAGCGTGAACACCGACCTGCTGAACATGCTGGTGAAGGGTGACTTCATCCCGGTGATCGCGCCGATCGGCGTAGGTGCCAACGGTGAGTCGTACAACATCAACGCCGACTTGGTGGCAGGCAAGGTAGCCGAGGCGCTGAAGGCCGAAAAGCTGATGCTGCTGACCAACATCGCCGGCCTGATGGACAAGCAGGGCGAGGTACTGACCGGCTTGACCACCGAGCAGGTCAACGAACTGATCGCCGACGGCACCATCTACGGCGGCATGCTGCCGAAGATCAAGTGCGCGCTGGATGCGGTGCAGGGCGGTGTGAACAGCTCGCACATCATCGATGGCCGCGTGCCGAATGCGGTGCTGCTGGAGATCTTCACCGACAGCGGCGTGGGTACCCTGATTACCAACCGCAAGCAGCGCTGATCGTCAACCTGTCCCGGCCTCTTCGCGGGTAAAACCGCTCCCACAGGTACAGCACCGCCTTTGAGGGCTGTGGAGATCCTGTGGGAGCGAGCTTACCCGCGAAGAGGCCGGGACAGGCGAAACAAAAAAGGCGACCCTCATGCGAAGGTCGCCTTTTTCATTTCCGGGCCTGGATCAGATACCGTACTGCGCCCGGTAAGCCTCGACAGCTGGCAGATGCTGCTTCAGCTGTGGGTCATCGGCCAGGAACTCCAGAACCTGGGTCAGAGAAACGATGCTGACCACCGGAATACCGAAGTCACGCTCCACTTCCTGGATCGCCGACAGCTCGCCATTGCCACGCTCTTCGCGGTTCAGCGCGATCAGCACACCAGCGGCCTTGGCCTGCTGGGCATTGATGATCTGCATGACCTCACGAATGGCGGTACCGGCAGTGATCACGTCGTCGATGATCAGCACGTCACCGGCCAGCGGTGCGCCGACCAGGCTGCCACCTTCACCGTGGTCCTTGGCTTCCTTGCGGTTGAAGCACCATGGCACATCGAGCTGATGCTGATCGGCAAGGGCCACGGCAGTAGTCGCTGCCAGCGGGATACCCTTGTAGGCCGGGCCGAACAACACGTCGAAGGGGATCTTGCTGTCGACGATGGCTGCGGCATAGCAACGGCCCAGTTCGGCCAGGGCGGAACCGGTGTTGAACAGGCCGGCATTGAAGAAATACGGGCTGGTACGCCCCGATTTCAGAGTGAATTCACCGAAACGCAGTACCCCGCGATCGATGGCAAAACGGATGAAGTCGCGCTGATACGGCTGCATGGATAGTCCCGGACACCACGGATTTAGCTAAATGGGTTGAGCTCGGGTATCATACACGCACGAGATTTTTGGGGCCATTTATGCGGATCATCAGTGTGAACGTAAATGGCATTCAGGCTGCGGCCGAGCGTGGTTTGCTCAGCTGGCTGCAAGCCCAGAATGCCGACGTCATCTGCCTTCAGGATACCCGCGCCTCGGCCTTTGAACTCGATGACCCAGCTTTCCAGCTCGATGGCTATTTCCTTTATGCCTGCGACGCGGAGGTGCCTGCCCAAGGTGGTGTGGCCCTGTATTCGCGCATGCAGCCCAAGGCAGTCATCACCGGCCTGGGCTTCGAGACAGCCGACCGCTACGGGCGCTACCTGCAAGCAGATTTCGACAAAGTCAGTATTGCCAGCCTGCTGCTGCCTTCGGGTATGAACGGCGACGAAGACTTGAACCAGAAGTTCAAGTTGATGGACGACTTCGCCAAGTACCTGGACAAACAGCGTCGCAAACGTCGCGAATACATCTACTGCGGCTCGTTCTACGTGGCGCAGCAGAAGCTCGACATCAAGAACTGGCGTGACAGCCAGCAGTCGCCGGGCTTCCTGGCGCCGGAGCGTGCCTGGATGGACGCGATCACTGGCGAGATGGGTTACGTCGATGCCTTGCGCGAAGTCAGCCGTGAGGGCGACCAGTACAGCTGGTGGCCGGACAACGAGCAGGCCGAGATGCTCAACCTGGGCTACCGGTTCGACTACCAGATCCTCACCCCGGGCCTGCGTCGCTTCGTGCGCAACGCCCGCCTGCCGCGTCAGCCGCGCTTCTCCCAGCATGCGCCGCTGATTGTCGACTATGACTGGACGTTGACCATCTAAAAGCCGATTGGGGCCGCTTTGCGGCCCATCGCGACACAAGGCCGCTCCTACAGGATTACGCATTCCCCTGTAGGAGCGGCCTTGTGTCGCGATAGGGCTGCAAAGCAGCCCCAGCATTATTTGATCGGCCGCCAGATCATCGGGTAGCGATACGGCTTGCCTTCATTGGCCCGCACCGCGGCAATGATGATCAGCACCAGCACCGCCACCATCAGCATGGCGAACAGCATCAGCCCGATGAACACGAACATCAGCAGGAAGCAGATAAACCCGGCAATGGTCACGCTGATCTGAAAATTCAGCGCCTCTTTACCCTGGGCGTCGATGAAAGGGTCTTGCTCGCGCTTGAGGTGCCACAGTACCAGCGGACCCAGCAAGTGCCCGAGCGGCACCACCAGGCCCAGCAGCGCGGAGAGGTGGCAGAACATCGCCCACTGCCGGACTTCGGCATTGGGCGGGGTGATCGACAGGTTCGATTCGCTCATGCCCCGCACCTCCATGGCTGGGTCAGTCGGCCAGTGCCGCCTGCTGCAGTTCGAAGATCTCGTTCATGCCCTTCTGTGCCAGGGCGAGCATGGCGTTGAAGTCTTCAGGCTGGAACGGCGCACCTTCGGCAGTACCCTGCACTTCGATGAAGCCACCGGCGCTGGTCATGACCACGTTCAGGTCGGTTTCAGCTGCGGAGTCTTCCAGGTAGTCCAGGTCGAGCACCGCTTCGCCCTGGTACATGCCCACCGACACTGCGGCGATCATGTGCTTGAGCGGGTTGCCAGCCTTCAGGCCACCGCGCTTCTTGATCACCGCCAGTGCGTCACACAGGGCGACCATGGCACCGGTGATGGACGCGGTACGGGTGCCACCATCGGCCTGGATCACGTCGCAGTCGACGTACAGGGTGATGTCACCAAGCTTGCTCATGTCCAGCGCGGCGCGCAGCGAACGGCCGATCAGGCGCTGGATTTCCAGGGTACGGCCACCCTGCTTGCCACGGCTGGCTTCGCGCTGGTTACGCTCGCCGGTGGAACGCGGCAGCATGCCATATTCGGCGGTCAGCCAGCCTTGGCCCTGGCCTTTGAGGAAGCGCGGCACACCGTTTTCCACGCTGACCGTGCAGATGACCTTGGTGTCACCGAACTCGACCAGTACCGACCCTTCGGCGTGCTTGGTGTAGTTGCGGGTGATGCGGATCGAGCGGAGCTGATCGGCGGCGCGACCACTTGGACGTTTCATCTGGGATACCTGTACTGGGACTTTGAATCTGCCGAGCATTATAGAGCCCACGGCCCGGGGAAGACATGCCTATTGTCGCGCCCGCCACAGCCCGTCGCCTTTTCCTACCGGCCAATCCCCCCGTCGGTAACATGGGTGGATTGGGCGCCAAGGCCCCACTGCGCTACAATCCTGCGCCTTGCAGCCGAGAGGCTCCCACCGTTCATTCATATACGCGAGGTACTCCCCATGGTGCACAGCATGACCGCTTTTGCTCGTGTCGAGCGCGCCGGCAGCCAAGGCACCCTGGTCTGGGAGCTGCGTTCGGTCAACCACCGTTACCTGGAGCCGCACCTGCGCCTGCCCGAGGCCCTGCGCGACCTCGAAGGCGCTGTGCGCGAAGGCCTGCGCCAGGGCCTGTCGCGGGGCAAGGTGGAATGCACCTTGCGCCTCAACGAAGACAGCAACGGCAAACCGCTGAAGGTGGACCGCGAGCGCGCCGCGCAGCTGGTTGCCGCCGCCGAGGAAGTGGCCGGCCTGATCAAGCAGCCGGCACCACTGAACCCGCTGGAGGTGCTGTCGTGGCCAGGCGTGCTGGTGGCCGACGCCAGCGACCCGCAGGCACTGAATACCGAAGCCATGGCGCTGTTCGATCAAGCGCTGGCCGAGCTCAAGGCCGGGCGCCAGCGTGAAGGCCAGGAACTGGCCCGACTGATCAACGAACGCCTGGACAACATGGCCAGCGAAGTCACCACCCTGCGCGCCCTGGTGCCGCAGATGCTGGCAGCTCAGCGGCAGAAGATCCTCGACCGCTTCGGCGACATGCAGGCCGAACTCGACCCACAGCGCCTGGAGCAGGAGATGGTATTGCTGGCCCAGAAGAGCGACGTGGCCGAGGAACTCGACCGCCTCAGCACCCACGTCACCGAAGTGCGCCGGGTGCTCAAGGGTGGCGGTGCTGCCGGCCGGCGCCTGGATTTCCTGATGCAGGAACTCAACCGCGAGGCCAACACCCTCGGCTCCAAGGCCTTCGACCCACGCAGCACGCAAGCGGCGGTCAACCTGAAGGTATTGATCGAACAGATGCGTGAACAAGTACAGAACATCGAGTAAGGCCACCCCGACCATGAACCACAGCAGCGGCACCCTCTATATCGTTTCGGCCCCTTCGGGCGCCGGCAAGACCAGCCTGGTCACCGCCCTGATCAAGGCCGACAGGCGCGTAAGCGTCTCGGTCTCGCACACCACCCGCGCCATGCGCCCGGGCGAGCAGCACGGCGTGAACTACCACTTCGTCAGCCATGACGACTTCAAGGGGCTGATCGCCAAGGGTGACTTCCTCGAACACGCCGAAGTGTTCGGCAACTTCTACGGGACTTCGCGCAGCGCGCTGCAAGAGGTACTCGACCAGGGCAATGACCTGATCCTGGAAATCGACTGGCAAGGCGCCCAGCAGGTACGCAAGCTGATGCCCGAGGCTTTGTCGGTGTTCATCCTGCCGCCAAGCCAGCAGGCCCTGCGCGAACGCCTGGATGGCCGCGGGCAGGACAGCGAAGAGATCATCGCCGGGCGCATGAAGGAAGCGGTCAGCGAGATGGTGCACTACGACGAGTATGACTACGTGATCATCAACGATGATTTCGACGTGGCGCTGGAAGACTTGAAGGCAGTGTTCCGCTCGAACCGCCTGCAGCTGAAGAAGCAGCAACAGCGTCATGCGGCATTGCTGAAGCAAATGATCGGCTGAAGATTGCCGGGGCCTCTTCGAGGCCCTTTCGCGACACAAGGCCGCTCCTACATCGGAAGGCGTACGCCGTGCTGTTGTAGGAGCGGCCTTGTGTCCCGAAAGGGGCGCGAAGCGCCCCCAGCCTTATTCCTGCAGTGGCAAGGTAGCCTGCTGACGCAGAGTAGCCCCCAGGAAGTACGCCGGCGCGCGCAGGCGCGACAGCATCATCAGCACGATCCCCAGCACCGAGATGATCGCGGCGATCACGAACACCAGCCCCAGCCCGCCCACATGCGAGCCGCTGCCGAAGTCCGGCGAGGCGCTGTCGATGGCTGTACGCACGAAGATCACCGACAAGATCACCCCACCCACCAGCGGGCACAGGCCGCGCATCAGGAAGTGGCGCAAGCTGTCGAACAGGCTGTGGCGGAAGTACCAGACACAGGCGAAGGCCGTCAGCGAATAGTAGAAGCAGATCATCATGCCCAGTGCAGTGATGGTATCCGCCAACACATTCTCGCTCAGGGTGCGCATGGTCACGTAGAACAGGCCCGCAGCCACGCCAGCGCAGATAGTGGCGTAACGCGGGGTCTGCGAACGAGGACAGACGCTGGCAAACTTCTGCGGCACCGCACCGTAGTAACCCATGGCCAGCAGAGTGCGCGCCGGCGACACGAAGGTAGACTGCAGCGATGCTGCGGTACTGGCCAGCACCGCGATGGACATCAGGATCGCCAGCGGCCCCATGACCGGGCCCGCCAGGTGGGCGAAGACGTTTTCCTGAATGCGGGGGTTGTTCAGACCCAGGCCTTGTTCGCTGATACCAGCAAACTGCAGGGTGGCAATGGCGGTGAACAGGTACAGGCCGAGGATAAGCAGCACGGTCCAGGTGGCCGCCTTGCCCGGTACCTCGTCACTGCCGACCGACTCCTCGCTGACAGTCAGGCAGACGTCCCAGCCCCAGAAGATGAAGATCGACAGCGACAGCCCGGCGGCAAAGGCCGAGAACGATTCGACGCCGAACGGGTTGAACCAGGCGAAATCGAATTCCAGCGGTGGCGGCGCGGTGGTTTCGCCGAAAGCGGCAAAGGCAAAGCCGATCAGCACCAGCAACTGCAGGGCAACCAGGCCGTATTGCACGGTCATGGTGGTGGTCATACCGCGACAGCAGATCCACACCGCCAGGGCGATGAACACGCAACAGGTGGTTATGTTGATGAGCAGGTTGTCGGCCAAGGCCGCCAGCTCGTGCTTGCCGGTGATCTGGCCAAGGAACAGGTAGAAGAAGTCGACCGCCACCCCTGCCAGGTTCGACAACACGATGGTGGTGGCGACCACCAGGCCCCAGCCGCCGATCCAGCCGATCATCGGGCCGAAGGCACGCGCCGACCAGGTAAACGAAGTACCGCTATCCGGCTCCGCCGAGTTCAGTTCGCGGTAGCCCAAGGCCACCAGCAGCATCGGCAGAAAGCCGACGATGAACACCGCCGGCAGGTGTGCGCCCACTTCACGCACGGTCGGGCCAAGGGCGCCGGTAAGGGTGTAGACCGGGGCGATGGTGGAAATGCCCAGCACCACGCTGGCCAGCAAGCCCAGCCGGCCGGTGGCCAGGCCCTTGCTGCGCTGGGTGTTGCCCGCGTCGGCCGCCACGTCGGGTGGGCGGCCGGCTTCTGTGTAATTGCTCATGAGTATTTGCCGTAAATTTTGGAATTGTTTTCACAGGCCTTGCGTACAAGGCCCGCTTTCACTCATTGAAAGCTTGCTGCCGGGAACAAGTCATCCGAGACCTTCGGGTGACGTCAGAATGCCTCCTGCCGTGCGCCCTCCCGTGTAGCGTAAGCAATGCAGGCCTCGCGAAACGCCTGGAACAGGCGCAGCGAGACCGGGTTTTCGGTAAATCGCCACTCCGGGTGCCACTGCACGCCGAGCACAAAACCTGGCGCCGCAGGCATGGACACCGCTTCGATCAGGCCATCCGGGGCCCGTGCCTCGACACGCAGGCCTGGGGCCAGGCGGTCGATGCCCTGGCTGTGCAGCGAGTTGACCTCGAACTGCGCCGCCAGGCCCAGGCGCTCGAACAACCCGCCAGGCTCTATGCCGACAAGGTGACGAGGGCCGTATTGCACCTCCAGGGGTGCGTCCTCAGGTTCACGGTGGTCAAGGTAGCCAGGCAGTTCCTGCACGCGCTGGTGCAGGCTGCCGCCCAGGGCTACGTTCAATTCCTGGTAGCCGCGGCAGATACAGAACACCGGCACACCGGCGGCAATGGCCGCCTGCAACAGCGGCAGGGTCAGGCGATCGCGTGCCAGATCATGCCGGGTACCCGCCGCGCTGGGGGCGCCATTGTAATGATGCGGTTCGATATTTGAAGGTGAGCCGGTAAAAACAATGCCGTGCAGACGGGCCAGCAGCGCCTGCGTGTCGCTGCCCCCGTCACGGGCCGGCAAGATCAGTGGCAAGCCGGCAAAGCCGGCCGCCTCGACATACTTGTCGCCTACCGTGTGCGACGAGTTCTTCCCCACCTGCTGACGGCAGGCGCTGACACCGATCAAGGGGACCGCATTTGCGCTCATGGGCTTACACCGTGTGCAGGTACCAGTTGTACTCGAGGTCGGAAATCGACACTTCGAACTCGGCCAGTTCGCTTTCCTTGCAGGCCACGAAGATATCGATGTAGTCCGGGCTGATGTATTGGTTGAGGACTTCGCTGTCGTCCAGCGCGCGCAGGGCATCGCGCAGGTTGTTCGGCAGGCTCTGCTCCAGCTGTTCGTAGGAGTTGCCTTCGATCGGTGCCTGCGGCTCGACCTGGTTGGTCAGGCCGTGGTGAACACCGGCGAGGATCGCCGCGAGCATCAGGTAGGGGTTGGCGTCGGCACCGGCCACGCGGTGCTCCAGGCGCACGTTTTCGCTACTGTCGGTGGGCACGCGCACCGCCACGGTGCGGTTGTCCAGGCCCCAGCTTGGCGCATTGGGCACGTAGAACTGCGCGCCGAAGCGGCGGTAGGAATTGATGTTCGGGCAGAGGAAGGCCATCGACGCCGGCATGGTCTCCAGCACACCACCGATGGCATGGCGCAGCGCGTCGCTTTGCAGCGGGTCGTCACTGGCGAAGATGTTCTTGCCGGTTTTCTTGTCCAGCAACGAAATGTGCACGTGCAGGCCATTGCCTGCCTGGCCCGGGTAGGGCTTGGCCATGAACGTGGTGTCCATTTCATGGTCGTAGGCAACGTTCTTGATCAGGCGCTTGAGCAGGATCGCGTAGTCGCAGGCCTTCAGTGGGTCGGCCACATGATGCAGGTTGACCTCGAACTGTGCCGGGGCGCTTTCCTTGACGATGGCGTCGGCGGGCAGACCCTGTTCCTTGGCCGCTTCGAGCATGTCCTGCAGGCAGTCGGCATATTCATCGAGGTCGTCGATCAGGTACACCTGGGTCGATTGCGGGCGCTTGCCGGAAATTGGCGAGCGCGGCGGCTGCGGGCGACCGTTGAGATTGTCCTGGTCGATCAGGTAGAACTCCAGCTCGAACGCGGCGCAGATATCCAGACCCAGGTCATCGAACTTGCTCACCACCTGGCGCAGTACTTCGCGCGGGTCGGCGAAGAACGGCTGGCCATCCAGTTCGTGCATGGTCATCAGCAACTGGGCTGTGGGGCGCTTCTGCCACGGCTCGTCCGACAGCGTGCCGGGGATCGGGAAGCAGATGCGGTCGGCATCGCCGATGTCCAGGCCAAGGCCGGTGCTCTCGACGGTGGACCCGTTGATGTCCAGGGCGAACAGCGATGCCGGCAGGTTGATGCCCTTCTCGTACACCTTGTGCAGGCTGGCCCGCTCGATGCGCTTGCCACGTACCACGCCATTCATGTCGGAGATCAGCAGGTCGACGTACTGCGTGTCCGGATGGGCCTGGAGGAAGTCATTCATCTCGCTGGAAGAACTGGCGCACGGGGTTACCGACGTCATGGCTGTACATCCTTTGATTTGCTGCGGCGATGTGGGGGATACGGCTGGCGCCTCACGGGCGACGATGGTTGCAGCTGTTGTTCTTTTCACTTTCCCATCGTGGGGATTGGTTACCCGACCGGGCGCATTGATTCCCGGGGGCCGTTTCACTATAAAATGGCCAAAACGCAACAGACATTGGCAATTCGGCAAGCAGAGCGTGCACCAATGCAATATCAGATTACCCATGCCGACCTCTCCCTGGTCCTGGCCCTGGAACGTGGCCGCTCGCTGGCCAAGGCTGCCGAGTTGCTCAAGGTCGATGTGTCGACGGTGTTCCGCTCGATCCGCCGGCTGGAATCGGCGCTGGGCACCGCCTTGTTCGTCAAGAGCCGCAAGGGCTACTTGCCGACCGACACCGCCCAGGCCCTGGCCGAGCAGGCCGAGCGCGCCGAGCAGGCGCTGGAGGCGGCGCGCATCGCCATGACCAGTGGCGAGCAGGTGGTCAGCGGCACCGTGCGCCTGACCTGTACCGAGGCGGTGATGCACAGCCTGCTGCTGCCGGCGTTGGCCGAGTTCATGCCGAACTACCCGGCCTTGTCGCTGGAGATGGGCACCTCCAATACCTTCGCCAACCTCAGCCGGCGCGATGCTGACATTGCCCTGCGCCTGACCAACACGCCGCCGGAGCACCTGGTGGGCCGCAACCTGGGGTCCACCTCTTACGTGGTCTGCGGCCAGCCGCAGTGGCGTGAGCGCCTGGCCGAGTCACCTGCCAGCGTACCGTGGATCGCCCCCGACGACTCGATGCAGGACCACCCCACGGTGGTCTGGCGCAACCAGCAGCACCCGGGCTTGAGCCCGCGTTACCAGTGCAGCGGCATGTCGACCATCGCCCAGCTGGTCACGGCCGGGCTCGGCGTGGCAGCGTTGCCAGACTACATGGTGCACGCGCTGCCCGGGGTGGATGCGCTGAGCGGACCGCTGCCGGGTTGCGACACCCAGCTGTGGCTGCTGACCCGGCCGGACTGCCGGGCGTTACGCTCGGTGCAGACCCTGTTCGAGGAGCTGACCCCGCGGTTGCGTGACGCGATGCTCTGAGGTTATCGTCGGGCTCAGGTATCGAGGGTGTCTGTTCCGGCCCTTTCGCGGCTGACGCCGCTCCCACTGGGTGCGGTGATGAGCCTGAGGACAATGCGGCCCCTGTGGGAGCGGCTTCAGCCGCGAAGAAGGCAACACAGGGCTTGAAGGTGACCACCCGACAAAACAGCGCTTCCCTATTGGCTGGTGATTTTTTAAACTATCGAGTCCGCCTGCCCATTATTGGGCTGCACGCCCACCGCAATTGCTACTGAGGAAGACCATGGCCCGCGTAACTGTTGAAGACTGCCTGGAACACGTGGATAACCGCTTTGAGCTGGTCATGCTCTCGACCAAGCGCGCTCGCCAGCTGGCGACCGGCGGCAAAGAGCCACGCGTTGCGTGGGAAAACGACAAGCCGACCGTTGTTGCCCTGCGTGAAATCGCCGAAGGCATCGTCACCAACGAGTTCATCGCCGCTGAAGAGATCGTCACCGAGGATCCGGTGTTCGCCGCGTTCGAGGACGAGAACAACGAGGCTGTCTGATTGATGCCAGGTCGACGTCGCACGGCGCAAGGCCCTCTTCCTCGGCAGGAGGTGAACCCATGCCGGGTATAGAAGCCTTGGCCGAACGGCTGTCGACCTACCTTGGCCCCGAACAGGTCAACCTGGTCCGGCGCGCCTATTTCTACGCCGAACAGGCCCACGATGGGCAGCGCCGCCGCAGTGGCGAACCCTACGTGACCCACCCGCTGGCCGTGGCCAGCATCCTCGCTGACATGCACATGGACCATCAGAGCCTGATGGCGGCCATGCTGCACGACGTGATCGAAGATACCGGCATCGCCAAGGAAGCCCTCAGCCAGCAGTTTGGCGAGACCGTGGCCGAACTGGTCGATGGGGTCAGCAAGCTGACCCAGATGAACTTCGAGACGAAGGCCGAGGCGCAGGCCGAAAACTTCCAGAAGATGGCCATGGCCATGGCCCGCGATATCCGCGTGATCTTGGTCAAGCTGGCCGACCGCCTGCACAACATGCGCACCTTGGAAGTGCTGTCCGGCGAAAAACGCCGGCGCATCGCCAAGGAAACCCTCGAGATCTACGCCCCCATTGCCAACCGCCTGGGCATGCACACCGTGCGCGTGGAATTCGAGGACCTCGGCTTCAAGGCCATGCACCCGATGCGTTCGTCGCTGATCCACCGCGCGGTGAAAAGCGCTCGCGGCAACCGCAAGGAGATCGTCGCCAAGATCGAGCATTCGCTGGCCAACTGCCTGGCCGCCGACGGCATCGAGGGCGAGGTCAGCGGCCGGCAAAAACACCTCTATGGCATCTACAAGAAGATGCGCGGCAAGCGCCGCGCCTTCAACGAAATCATGGACGTGTACGCGTTCCGCATCGTCGTCGACAAAGTCGACACCTGTTACCGCGTGCTCGGCGCGGTGCACAACCTGTACAAGCCGCTGCCCGGTCGCTTCAAGGATTACATCGCGATCCCCAAGGCCAACGGCTACCAGTCGTTGCACACCACACTGTTCGGCATGCACGGCGTGCCCATCGAAATCCAGATCCGCACCCGCGAGATGGAAGAGATGGCCAACAACGGCATCGCCGCGCACTGGCTGTACAAATCCAACGACGACGAGCAGCCCAAGGGCAGCCACGCCCGTGCCCGTCAGTGGGTCAAGGGCATCCTCGAACTGCAGCAACGTGCCGGCAACTCGCTGGAATTCATCGAAAGCGTGAAGATCGACCTGTTCCCGGACGAGGTCTACGTGTTCACGCCCAAAGGCCGCATCATGGAGCTGCCCAAAGGCTCCACGGCGGTCGACTTCGCCTACGCGGTGCACACCGACGTCGGCAACAGCTGCATCGCCTGCCGCATCAACCGCCGCCTGGCGCCGCTGTCCGAACCGCTGCAAAGCGGCTCGACGGTGGAAATCGTAAGCGCCCCGGGCGCGCGGCCGAACCCGGCCTGGCTCAACTTCGTGGTTACCGGCAAGGCGCGCACGCACATCCGCCACGCGCTCAAGCAACAGCGCCGCTCCGAGTCCATCAGCCTGGGCGAACGCCTGCTGAACAAGGTGCTCACCGGCTTCGACAGCAGCCTGGAGATGATCCCCCAGGAGCGTATACAGGCGATTCTCGCCGAGTACCGCCTGGAGCTTATCGAAGACCTGCTCGAAGACATCGGCCTGGGCAACCGCATGGCCTACGTGGTAGCGCGCCGCCTGCTGTCGGCCGAAGGCGAGCAGCTCCCGGCACCGGAAGGCCCGCTGGCGATCCGTGGCACCGAAGGCTTGGTGCTGAGCTACGCCAAGTGCTGCACGCCGATCCCGGGCGACCCGATCGTCGGCCACCTGTCGGCAGGCAAGGGTATGGTCGTGCACCTGGAAAACTGCCGCAACATCAGTGAAATCCGCCACAACCCGGAGAAGTGCGTACAGCTCTCCTGGGCCAAGGACATCACCGGTGAATTCAATGTCGAGTTGCGCGTCGAACTGGAACACCAGCGCGGCCTGATTGCCCTGCTGGCCAGCAGTGTCAACGCCGCCGACGGCAACA
The DNA here is from genome assembly GCF_002113295.1 of Pseudomonas sp. B10(2017). NCBI lineage: Bacteria > Pseudomonadati > Pseudomonadota > Gammaproteobacteria > Pseudomonadales > Pseudomonadaceae > Pseudomonas > Pseudomonas sp. B10(2017). Next base: position 117,681 of record NZ_NEJU01000009.1, on the reverse strand, counting down.
TCGAGAAGATCAGCATGGACGAACGCGACGGCCGTATCAGCGTGGTCCAACTGGTGGTCAGCGTGCACGACCGCGTGCACCTGGCGCGTGTGATCAAGAAGCTGCGTACCCTGACCGGTGTGGTCCGCATCACCCGCATGCGTACGTAGTCCGCCAACCGCAAGGAGTCATCATGAGCAAGACCGTCATCAACAGCGACAAGGCCCCTGCCGCCATCGGCACCTACTCGCAGGCGATCAAGGCCGGCAACACCGTGTACATGTCGGGCCAGATCCCGCTGGACCCGAAGACCATGGAACTGGTCGAAGGCTTCGAAGCCCAGACCGTACAGGTGTTCGAGAACCTCAAGGCCGTGGCTGAAGCCGCTGGCGGTTCGTTCAAGGACATCGTCAAGCTGAACATCTTCCTCACCGACCTGAGCCACTTCGCCAAGGTCAACGAGGTGATGGGCCGCTACTTCGAGCAGCCTTACCCGGCCCGCGCCGCCATCGGCGTTGCCGCGCTGCCGAAAGGTGCCCAGGTCGAAATGGACGCCATCCTGGTCATCGAGTGATGCCTCCGGTGACGGGTGCCCTGCCCGTCACCTTTCCTTCTCTGCAAGGTTACCCCGTCATGCGTCAAGCACTGCCCATCGTGCTGGCAGCCCTGCTTCTGGGCGGCTGCGCCAGCCACAAACCTGAAGACCTGAACGGCACCTGGATCAACCAGAAAGCCATCGATGAGGTGGTCGAAAGCGGCCGCGTTACTCAAACCCTGAACAAACACGGCATTGAACTCGAATGGAAACTGGACGTTGCAAACCAGAAAGCGAGCTTCAGTAACGGCTTCGAAGGCGTGGATGGTCAGCTGATCCTCAATGAGGACCAGTGGCAGGTTAGTACCGAAGGTGAAGAACCTGCCCGATTGACGCTGCGTGGCGACGAATTGAAAGTGGCAAACCGCACCTTTGGTGAACAGACTTTCGTGCGCGTCAAATCTCCACCTGCAGCAAATGCACCACTAGGCGGTAGCTTCGAGAAAGCACTGTACCAGGCCTACCTGGGCGGCAACTGGAAGATCGTCGAAGGGCAGGGAAAAGGTGCCAGCGTGCGCTTCGGCGACACCGGCAATGTCACCGGCCTGCCAGGGCCAGATCGTTTCGCCCTGTGCCTGGCGGGCGACTGCGCGACCATGGGTGGCAGCAATGACAGCCTGTGGCTGGAGCGGAACCAACGTGGCGCGCCGTTCATCCTCAAGCGCGATGGCGACAAGCTGGAGATCTTCCAGGCGGTGAACAGCGCGCAACCGGATGAAATGCCAGTGTTGGCAGCCGGTAAACGCCAGTGGCTGCTGGAACAGGACTGAAACCTGCTGAGATCGTGGTCGAACACACTGGTCTCTTCGCGGGTAAACCCGCTCCCACAGGTACACCGCCAGGCTTGAAACCAACGGTGCACCTGTGGGAGCAGGTTTGCCCGCGAAGAGCACAGTAGACTCAGCACCCGCCTTTCAGGATCGCCGCATAGCCTTCCTTGTAACTCGGATACATCGGCGCCCAACCCAACGCCCGCGCTCGGGCATTGCTGCAGCGCTTGCTACCGGTACGCCGCACTCGCTGCTCATCCGACCACTCGGTTACACCCATGTACGCCCGCAGCCAGGCCACCACATCGGCCAGCGGCGCCGGGTCGTCGTCGACACCGATGTAACAGTCCTCAAGCACCTTGCCGTCGGCATCTGCCTGCAACAGAAACGCCAACAGGCTTGCAGCATCCTCGGCATGGATGCGGTTGCCATACAGCGGTGGCTCCTCGGCCACGCGGTAGCCCTGGCGCACCTGACTGAGCAGCCACTCGCGTCCGGGACCATAGATGCCGGTCAGGCGCACCACGCTGGCCGGGATGCCGCTGGCCAGTGCCAACCGCTCTGCCTTCAGCATCAATCGCCCGGAATATCCTTCAGGCTCGGTGGCCGCGCCTTCCTCGATCCACTCGCCTTCCTTCTGTGCATACACGCTGCTGCTGGACACGAACAGCAGGCGCCGTGGGCGTTGGCCGCGCTCGGCCAGCCAGTCCAGCACATGGCGCAAACCGTCGACATAGGCTGCCTGGTAACCCGCCTCGTCGTGCTGGCTAGCCGCCACGCAGTACACCAGGTAGTCCGGCGCGCGCTGCGGCCAGGCGTCAGGAATCGATGGTTCGGACAAGTCCGCCGCCACCGGCACGACTCCCGCAGGCAACTGCCCGACCGAGCGACGCAGGCCGCTCACCTGCCAGCCGCGCGCAAGCATCTGCCGGGCAAGGCGCCCGCCTACATCACCACATCCCACCACCATCACGGAATGGTCTGACATCTCTAAACTCCCTAGACCAATTGATCAGGCCGACCACGCTACACGATGGATGGCTAGACCATAGGCGAAAAAAGCAACAAGATTACTTTTGTTAACAAGAATTACTTGCAATAATGGCCGCCAAATTGTTCTCGGCCTACCTCGAGGCCTTGGAGAACGCTCACTTCATTCTTCATCAGGTCCGGCCAGCATGACACGTACTCAACCTTCCGCTTCGCCAACCCCGTCGCGCGCCTGGCGCGCCATCGCCGCGCTGACGCTCAGCCTGGTGCTGGCCCCGGTGGCCATGGCCGATGAGCCAACCGCCAATGCTGCCACGCCTGCTGCCGCTACTGCACCAGCTGCACCGGCCGTTGCCCCAGCCGCAGCACCGGCTGCCGACGCAGTTGCTGCCCCGGCCGCAGCAGACCCGAGCGTCGAAGCCCTGGTTGAAGACACCTCGCTGGGCATGGCCCACGACCTGTCCCCATGGGGCATGTACAAGAACGCCGACGTGGTGGTGAAGGCGGTGATGATCGGCCTGGCCATCGCCTCCATCATCACCTGGACCATCTGGATTGCCAAAGGCTTCGAGCTGATGGGCGCCAAGCGTCGCCTGCGTGGTGAAATTGCCCTGCTGAAGAAATCCGCCAGCCTCAAGGAAGCCAGCGACGTTTCCAACAAGGAAGGCACCCTGGCTCACACCCTGGTCCACGACGCGCTCGAAGAGATGCGCCTGTCGGCCAATGCCCGCGAAAAAGAAGGCATCAAGGAGCGCGTCAGCTTCCGCCTGGAGCGCCTGGTACACGCTAGCGGCCGCACCATGAGCAGCGGCACCGGCGTACTCGCCACCATCGGCTCCACTGCACCATTCGTCGGCTTGTTCGGTACCGTATGGGGCATCATGAACAGCTTCATCGGCATCGCCAAGACCCAGACCACCAACCTGGCCGTGGTTGCCCCAGGTATCGCCGAGGCCCTGCTGGCCACCGCCCTGGGCCTGGTCGCCGCAATCCCGGCCGTGGTCATCTACAACGTCTTCGCCCGCTCTATCGCCGGCTACAAGGCCCAGGTGTCCGACGCCTCCGCCCAGGTACTGCTGCTGGTCAGCCGTGACCTGGACCACCAAGGCAGCGAGCGTGTTGCCCCGCACATGGTGAAAGTGGGGTAAGCCATGGGCCTGCATCTCAACGAAGGTGGCGACGACCTCGCCGAAAACCACGAAATCAACGTTACGCCGTTCATCGACGTGATGCTGGTGCTGCTGATCATCTTCATGGTCGCAGCCCCGTTGGCCACGGTCGACATCAAGGTCGACCTGCCGGCCTCGACTGCCAAGCCGGCGCCGAGGCCCGAAAAACCGGTGTTCGTCAGCGTCAAGGCCGACCAGAAGCTGTACGTCGGCGACGATCAGGTCCCTGCCCCCGACCAGCTTGGCCCGATGCTCGATGCCAAGACCAAGGGCGACAAGGAAACAACCATCTTCTTCCAGGCTGACAAAGGCGTGGATTACGGTGACCTGATGGAAGTGATGAACAACATGCGCGCGGCCGGCTACCTGAAGGTCGGTCTGGTAGGTCTCGAGACGGCAGCCAAGAAATGACAAGAACGCGCTCTAACATGGCGCGCTACGGTGGCAGCCTGGCGATCGTGCTGGGCGTGCACGTGATCGCCGTGCTGCTGACGCTCAACTGGTCGGTGCCCCAAGCCATCGAACTGCCACCGGCAGCCATGATGGTCGAGCTGGCGCCGTTGCCGGAGCCTGCGCCACCACCGCCCCCTAAAGCGGCGCCGCAGCCACCGGCACCGGTCGAGGAACCGCCGCTGCCGAAGCTGGCCGAGGCACCAAAGCCCAAGATCGCCATTCCCAAGCCGCCCAAGCCGAAGGCCAAGCCACAACCGCCCAAGCCCGAGAAAAAGCCTGAGCCGCCGAAGGAAGCACCGCCGACCGAACAAACGGTAGACGCACCGCCCAGCAACACGCCGCCGCAGAAGTCCGCGGCACCGGCGCCGAGCATTGCGTCCAACAGCAACGCCCTGCCGACCTGGCAGAGCGACCTGCTGCGTCACCTGGCCAAGTACAAGCGTTACCCGGAAGACGCGCGCCGTCGCGGCCTGCAGGGCATCAACCGCCTGCGCTTCGTGGTCGACGCCGAAGGCAAGGTGGTGTCGTACTCCATGGCCGGTGGGTCGGGGAGTGCCGCCCTGGACCGGGCGACCCTGGAAATGATCCGTCGGGCCGGCACGGTACCCAAGCCGCCACCCGAGTTGCTGAACAATGGCACGATCGAAGTCGTGGCACCGTTCGTCTACTCGCTGGACCGCCGCTGAGACTTTTGTTTCTGTCACAAATCGGCAAGTCTGATAACGTGCGTCTATCGATTGCAGCCGCTATGCTGGGCTCGCAACTTCATGGACGCACGTTATGACCCTCACAGAATTACGCTACATCGTCACACTCGCCCAGGAACAGCACTTCGGCCATGCCGCCGAACGCTGTCACGTGAGCCAGCCGACCCTGTCGGTCGGTGTGAAGAAGCTCGAGGATGAGCTTGGCGTGCTGATCTTCGAGCGCAGCAAGAGCGCGGTCCGCCTGACCCCGGTCGGCGAAAGCATCGTCGCCCAGGCGCAAAAGGTACTGGAGCAGGCCCAAGGTATTCGCGAGCTGGCCCAGGCCGGCAAGAACCAGCTGACTGCCCCGCTCAAGGTCGGTGCCATCTACACCGTCGGCCCGTACCTGTTCCCGCACCTGATCCCGCAGCTGCACCGCGTGGCGCCGCAAATGCCGCTGTACATCGAAGAGAACTTCACCCACGTACTGCGCGAAAAACTGCGCAACGGCGAACTGGACGCGGTGATCATAGCCCTGCCGTTCAACGAAGCCGACGTGCTCACCTTGCCGCTTTACGATGAACCGTTCTGCGCCCTGATGCCGGCCGACCACCCGTGGACCGCGAAAAAGACCATCGACACCGCCATGCTCAACGACAAGAGCCTGTTGCTGCTCGGTGAAGGCCACTGCTTCCGCGACCAGGTACTGGAAGCCTGCCCTACGCTGAACAAGGGCGGTGAAGGCTCCAAGCACACCACGGTGGAGTCCAGCTCGCTGGAAACCATCCGCCACATGGTGGCCTCGGGCCTGGGCGTGTCGATTTTGCCGCTGTCGGCGGTGCACAGCCACCACTATGCCCCCGGCGTCATCGAGGTCCGCCCACTGACTGCACCGGCACCATTCCGCACCGTGGCCATCGCCTGGCGCGCCAGCTTCCCGCGGCCGAAGGCCATCGAGATCCTCGCCGACTCGATCCGCCTGTGCTCGGTCGCCAAAGCCCCTGCGGAACAATCGGCCTGAGTCATGAGTGAGCTGTCGAAGGTCCCGGTCACGGTACTCAAGGGGGTAGGCGAGGCCATGGCGGAGAAACTCGCCAAGGTCGGCCTGGAGAACCTGCAGGACGTGCTGTTCCACCTGCCCCTGCGCTACCAGGACCGCACCCGCGTGGTGCCGATAGGCCAACTGCGCCCTGGCCAGGACGCGGTGATCGAGGGCGTGGTCAGCGGCGCCGACGTAACCATGGGCAAGCGCCGTAGCCTGGTGGTGCGCCTGGGTGACGGCAGTGGCGTGCTGAGCCTGCGCTTCTACCACTTCAGCAACGCGCAGAAGGAAGGCCTCAAGCGCGGTACCCACCTGCGCTGCTACGGCGAAGCCCGCCCCGGCGCTTCGGGCCTGGAAATCTACCACCCGGAATACCGTGCGCTGAACGGCGACGAGCCGCCGCCACCGGTCGAGCAGACCCTGACGCCGATCTACCCGTCCACCGAAGGCCTTACCCAGCAACGCCTGCGCCTGCTGTGCCAGCAGAGCCTGGGCCTGCTCGGCCCGCGCAGCCTGCCGGACTGGCTGCCCGAAGAGCTGGCCCGGGACTACCAGCTGGCGCCGCTGGACGATGCCATACGCTACCTGCACAACCCGCCGGCCGACGCCGACCTCGACGAACTTGCCGAAGGCCAGCACTGGGCCCAGCACCGCCTGGCCTTCGAAGAACTGCTGACCCACCAGCTGTCGCAGCAACGCCTGCGCGAAAGCCTGCGCAGCCTGCGCGCGCCGGTGCTGCCCAAGGCCCAGCGCCTGCAGGCGCAGTACCTGGCCAATCTGGGCTTCCAGCCGACCGGCGCGCAGCAGCGGGTGGCCAACGAAATTGCCTACGACCTCAGCCAGCACGAGCCGATGATGCGCCTGGTGCAGGGCGACGTGGGTGCCGGCAAGACCGTGGTCGCCGCCCTGGCTGCGCTGCAGGCGCTGGAAGCCGGCTACCAGGTGGCCTTGATGGCACCCACCGAGATCCTCGCCGAACAGCACTACATCACCTTCAAGCGCTGGCTCGAACCGTTGGGCATCGAAGTGGCCTGGCTGGCCGGCAAGCTCAAGGGCAAGGCCCGGGCAGGCGCGTTGGAGCAGATCGCCAACGGTGCGCCAATGGTAGTCGGCACCCACGCGCTGTTTCAGGAGGAGGTGAAGTTCAAGCACCTGGCTCTGGCGATCATCGATGAACAGCACCGTTTTGGCGTGCAGCAACGCCTGGCCCTGCGCAAGAAGGGCGTGGCCGGGGAATTATGCCCGCACCAGCTGATCATGACCGCCACGCCAATTCCTCGAACCCTGGCCATGAGCGCCTACGCCGACCTGGACACCTCGGTGCTCGACGAGCTGCCACCCGGGCGTACCCCGGTGAACACCGTGCTGGTGGCCGACAGCCGTCGCTTCGAAGTGGTCGAGCGGGTACGCGCCGCCTGCGCCGAAGGGCGCCAGGCCTATTGGGTGTGCACCCTGATCGAAGAATCCGAAGAGCTGACCTGCCAAGCCGCCGAAAGCACATACGAGGAGCTGGGCAGTGCCCTGGGTGAGCTGCGGGTGGGGTTGATCCACGGGCGCATGAAACCGGCGGAAAAGGCCGAGATCATGGCCGAATTCAAGGCTGGCAACCTGCAGTTGCTGGTCGCCACCACGGTCATCGAGGTGGGCGTGGATGTGCCCAACGCCAGTCTGATGATCATCGAGAACCCCGAGCGCCTGGGCCTGGCCCAGTTGCACCAGCTGCGCGGCCGCGTTGGCCGTGGCAGCGCCGTCAGCCATTGCGTGCTGCTGTACCATCCGCCGCTGTCGCAGATTGGCCGCGAGCGGCTAGGGATCATGCGGGAAACCAACGACGGCTTCATCATCGCCGAGAAAGACCTGGAACTGCGTGGCCCGGGCGAGATGCTCGGCACCCGCCAGACCGGCCTGTTGCAGTTCAAGGTCGCCGACCTGATGCGCGACGCCGACCTGCTGCCGGCCGTGCGCGACGCCGCCCAGGCCCTGATCGCTCGCTGGCCGGAACACGTCAGCCCACTGCTCGATCGCTGGCTGCGCCATGGCCAGCAATATGGCCAAGTGTGACGCTAGTCCCATAATGGATCCAGTTCTGCGCCCAGGCTGGTTATACTTCGCGTTTAAAAGAATCAGTGGATACGGACCATGACTGAAGTTGCCCTGGACACCGCAACCCCACACGCTCCCTCGGTCATCCGGCTACTGCTCGACAAACTCGGCGTGGCCTACCGCGAGGTGGTCGAACATCCGCACCTGCCGGCAACGTCGCGGGTACAGGCCGTGCTGCTCGACGACGAGGTCGGCGCCCTGATGGTGCTGTTCCCGCAGAGCCAGCTGCTGGACCTCAACCGCCTGGCCGAACTGACCGGGCGCAAGCTCACCGCGGTTTCGGTGCCACGCCTGAAGCAGATGCTGGACAAACACCAGCTCAAGGCCCTGCCAGGCATCCCGGCGCTGACCAGCTCGCCGTGCCAGTACGAAAAGAGCCTGCTCGACGATGAAACCGTGTTTATCCAGTCTGGCGAAGCCGGTCTGCTGCTGGAAATCGAGCGCGCGCACTTCAAGCGCATGCTGGCCAAGGCCAGCGCCAGCAGCTTCGGCCAGGAAGTGGAGGCCATCAGCCCCAACCTCGACCGCCCCGATGATGACACCCGTGAAATCACCAACGCCGTCCAGGCCTTCACTGCACGGCGCATCCAGAAGCGCCTGGAAGAAACCATCGAAATCCCGCCGCTGGCCGATACCGCGCAAAAGATCATCAAGCTGCGGGTAGACCCCAACGCCAGCATCGATGATATCACCGGCGTGGTCGAAACCGACCCGGCGCTGGCAGCACAGGTGGTGAGCTGGGCGGCATCGCCCTACTACGCCTCACCTGGCAAGATCCGCTCGGTGGAAGATGCCATCGTGCGTGTGCTGGGCTTCGACCTGGTGATCAACCTGGCCCTGGGGCTGGCGCTTGGCAAGACCCTGAGCCTGCCGAAGGACCACCCGCAACAGGCCACGCCGTACTGGCAGCAGTCGATCTACACTGCCGCGATCATCGAAGGCCTGACCCGCGCCATGCCACGGGCCGAGCGCCCCGAGGCCGGCCTGACCTACCTGGCCGGGCTGCTGCACAACTTTGGCTACCTGCTGTTGGCGCACGTTTTCCCGCCGCACTTCTCGCTGATCTGCCGCCACCTGGAGGTCAACCCGCACCTGTGTCACACCTACGTGGAGCAACACCTGCTGGGCATCAGCCGCGAGCAGATCGGTGCCTGGTTGATGAAGCTGTGGGACATGCCGGAAGAACTATCCACCGCGCTGCGCTTCCAGCACGACCCGGCCTATGAAGGCGAGTTTTCAGCGTTCCCCAACCTGGTGTGCCTGGCTACCCGCCTGCTGCGCTCGCGGGGGATTGGCTCGGGGCCGCAGCAAGAGATTCCAGACGAATTGCTGGAGCGGCTGGGGATTACCCGGGACAAGGCCGAGGATGTAGTGAACAAGGTGCTCGAGGCAGAGAGCCTGCTGCGTGAGCTGGCTTCGCAGTTCCACGCACCGCACTGATATCAAAAGGGGCCGCTTTGCAGCCCCTACAATTTCAGCCCTTCTTCTTCGGTTTCAGGTACTTCATCAACCCCTGGAACCACATCACCAGCGCCGGGTTGCCCTTGATCTGGATGTGCTTGTCCTGAATCCCCTGCATGAACGCCAACTGCTTGTTACCTGCCTGCATGGTGGCAAAGCCATAGGCGGCGTCCTTGAAAGCAATGGCGAACGCCGGCTGCGGGTGCGCGCCGCCCTTGCTGCTGATGCGTTCGTTGCTGACGATGAAGTGCCGGGCAACCTTGCCGTCCAGGGTCTGCATCTGGAACACCAGGTTCTTGCCCTTGAGCTGCTGCTGGAACGCCGGGTTGTTGCGGCTTGCCCTGGCCATCAACAGCCCCATGGCCCAGAGAAGAAAGCGGAACTTCATCAACGCGCCTCGAATTAAAAGTGACTAAAGCGCGCAGTCTATCCTTTTCCAGGACTATTTATGCAAGCTCGAAACATTTTGCCTGCAGAAAGCACAACGGGCGCCCTGGGGCGCCCGCTTGGCTGACACTGGTGTTGTCAGGGCGCGATCACTTGCCTTTCTTGGCCGGCTTGACGGGGGCGTTGACGCTGTCGCGCAGGTTCTTGCCTGGCTTGAAGGCCACGGTATTACTGGCCTTGATCTTGACCGGTTCACCGGTTTGCGGGTTCTTGCCGGTACGAGCACCGCGATGACGTTTTTCGAAAGTGCCGAATCCGACCAGGGTCACGGTGTCCTTGTCCAGGGCACCCGTGATGCTGTCGAGAATCGCGTTCAAAACCTGATTGGCCTTTTCCTTGGTCAGATCGGCCTTTTCGGCGATGACGGCGGCGAGTTCTGGTTTGCGCATAGTGAAGCCTCTTTGACGGAATTCTTGTTGTTATGCCGTGCTGCCCTGGGAGCAGCGCTCAAGGCACCGCAGGCTCTAATCTGCGGCAGACGGAAGTGAGGATGGCACGTGCACAGGGGCCGCGCCAGTATCTGGGCGGCCATTGTGCAAGCAACAACAGGATAAATCCGACAGAACACCAGCTATTTACGCCATCACGGCCGGCAGCTGGCGATTCAAGGCCAGCTTCTCCATCACGGCCGCACCTGTGAGGGCATAGCCCAGCAGCTTGCCCTCTGCATCAAGGCAGAGCACCTTGAGGTCACTGCCCTGCCCCTCTACCTGCCAGGTGCCTTCATGACCCTGGGGCGGCGGCGAGACCACCAGTGGGCAGGCCGGGGTTTTCACGGTGATCGGCATCGGCCCGTATGCGACCGTTGTCGGCTTGCCGGCCAGGGTTTGCGCCAGGGCCCGGGCACAACTCATCAGCGGCATTACATAGAGCAGGTTGATGCCATCGACTTCGGCACAGTCGCCAAGGGCAAAGATGTTGGCGTGGGACGTGCGCAACTGGCGGTCCACGCAAACGCCGCGGTTGGTCTGCAGCCCAGCGGCGGCGGCCAGGTCGGTACGCGGGCGCAGGCCAATGGCCGAAACCACCAGATCGCAGGCGATCATGCTGCCGTCGGACAGGTGCGCCTCCAGGCCCAGGGGCACCTGCTGCAGGCGGGTCAGTACCGGGCCAAGGTGAAAGCGCACGCCCAGACCTTCCAGCCCGGCCTGCACGGCAGTGGCAGCGGCCGGGTGCAGCAGGGTCGGCATGACTTGCTCGCACGGCGCCACCACATCGACCTCGAAGCCGCCCAGGCTCATGTCGTTGGCGAATTCGCAGCCGATCAGGCCGGCACCGAGGATCAACACACGCTGTTTGCCGACGGCGGCGGCACGGAAGCGCGCGTAGTCTTCCAGGTCGTTGATCGGGAACACCCGATCACCGCCATCACCTTCGATCGGCACCTGCACCGTCTGCGCGCCCCAGGCCAGCACCAGATCGCGGTATTCCACCGCCTCTTCACCTATCCACAAACGCTTGTGGCCCGGGTCGATGCCGCTGATGCGGGTATGGGTGCGAATCTCGGCATTCAGTTGCTCGGCCATGGCACCCGGCTCGGCCATGCACAGGCCGTCGGCGTCCTTCTGCTTGGCAAAGCCGGTGGACAGCATGGGCTTGGAGTAGGAACGACCGTCATCAGCGGTGATCAGCAGCAGCGGCGCCTGCGCATCGAGCTTGCGAAATTCACGGGCCAGGTTGTAGCCCGCAAGGCCGGTACCGATGATTACCACAGGGGACGTCATGTCGTGCTTTCCTCGATTAGCCGATGGAGATCATTTCAAAGTCGCTCTTGCCCACGCCACAGTCGGGGCACAGCCAGTCTTCAGGCACATCTTCCCAGCGGGTGCCGGGGGCGATGCCGTCGTCGGGCCAGCCTTCGGCTTCGTCGTAGATCAGGCCGCAGACTATACATTGCCACTTTTTCATGGGGGGTGGTTTCCTCGGTTCAGGCTGGGGCTTTGTGTTGCTGCTGATGGCCCTTTCGCGGCTGAAGCCGCGAAGAAGCCGGCGCGCAATGCGTGGGGCTTTGTAGCGGCCCTGTCGGCAGTATGCAAGCAGTTGGGGCAATCATGCTAAGCTCGCCGCCTCTCTGGTTGTAACAAGCAGACCGACGTGTCGTACGAATCCCCGCAAGCAGCCGCTGTCGCGTGGCTGCCGTATTCACAGCTGGCGACCGACATCGACCAGCCCACCCTTGACTGGCTGTTCGACGAAGGCTCGCTGACCCGCCGCCTGACCCGCCTGTCCGACGACCACTTCTCCGTCACCCCGCTGTTCGAAGGCTGGCAACCGCTGCGCGATGACGAATGCCAGGCACTGGGCATCGCCGCCGGTGCCGAAGGCTGGGTGCGCGAGGTGTACCTGCGCGGCCATGGCCAACCCTGGGTATTCGCCCGCAGCGTCGCCAGCCGCAGCGCCCTGGAGCGCGGCGGGCTGGACCTCGAAACCCTCGGCAGCCGCTCGCTGGGCGAGTTGCTGTTCTGCGACCAGGCGTTCATCCGCCACCCCATCGAGGTGTGCAGTTATCCACAGGCCTGGCTGCCCGACGAAGCCGCCCACGCATCGCTGTGGGGCCGCCGTTCGCGCTTCGAACGTGGCGGCCTGGACCTGCTGGTGGCGGAGGTGTTTCTGCCAGCATTGTGGCAAGCGGCCAAGGAGGAAAACCGCTGATGTACCTGCAACTGCTCAAGTCGCTCAACCGCCTGCACCCACGGGCTTGGGACTTCGTCCAGCTCAGCCGCATGGACCGGCCGATTGGAATCTACCTGCTGCTGTGGCCGACCTTGTCGGCGGTGTGGATTGCCGGCAACGGTTCACCAACCCTGGCCAACGTGCTGATCTTCGGCCTCGGTGTGGTGCTGATGCGCGCTGCAGGTTGCTGCATCAATGACTTTGCCGACCGCAAGGTGGACGGCCACGTCAAACGCACCGCCGACCGCCCCCTGGCCAGCGGCCGGGTCCGCCCGCGCGAAGCACTGGCGCTGTTCGCCATCCTGGTCGGAGTGAGCTTCCTGCTGGTGCTGTGTACCAACAGCCGCACGGTTTGGCTGTCGTTCGGTGCGGTGGCACTGGCGTTCTGCTACCCGTTCATGAAGCGCTACACCTATTACCCCCAGGTGGTGCTGGGGGCGGCGTATTCCTGGGGCATTCCCATGGCCTTCACCGCAGCGGGTGGCGAGCTGCCGGCCAGCGCCTGGCTGCTGTATATCGCCAACCTGCTGTGGACGGTGGGCTACGACACCTACTACGCCATGGTTGACCGTGATGACGACCTCAAGATAGGCGTGAAGTCGACCGCTATCCTGTTCGGCGACGCCGACCGCACCATCATCCTGACCTTGCAGCTGCTGTCGCTGGGGTGCCTGTTGCTGGCCGGCAGCCGCTTCGAGCTGGGTGGCTGGTTCCATCTGGGGCTGCTGGGCGCGGCGGCGTGCTTTGCCTGGGAATACTGGTCGACGCGCAAGCTGGACCGGGAGTCGTGCTTCAAGGCGTTTCTGCACAACCACTGGGCGGGGATGCTGGTGTTCATTGGTGTGGTGCTGGATTACGCATTGCGTTAAGGCTGATTGCCCTATCGCCGACAAGCCAGCTTCCACACGTACAGCGCTGCCTTTACAGCCTGCACATAACCTGTGGGAGCTGGCTTGCCGGCGATGGGCCGCAAAGCGGCCCCGGGACCTCAAGGCTTGGCAACGTGCCAGACATCCTTCACACCATCGCCGGTCTTGTCCCCGGCCTTCTTGTCCTTGATGAAGGTGTACAGCGGCTTGCCGTCATAGGCCCACTGCTTGCTGCCATCATCGCGCATCACCACTGTCCACTTATCCTTGGCCGGTTCGTCATTGGCCTTGACCATCAGCGGCGGCCAATTGGTGGCGCATTCGCCATTGCACATCGACTTGCCGCCCGCATCCTTGTCGAAGGTGTACAGGGTCATGCCGGCATGATCGACCAACATGCCGCCCTTCTCCATCGCATGGTCGGCCAAGGCCACCCCCGGGAGCGCCAGCGCAGTGAAAAGGGCCATCCAGCTCAGCGTTTGTCGTGTCATTGGATTCACCATTGTTTCGGGGGGTTTAAGTTCTGATTGCCACAACTACGGCCCTTTCAAGCCTAGTTCAGTCATGGAATGTCGCCAGAACGGCCAACACCCTGTCACACAGCTGCAATAATTCCGTTATCTAATGCGGGCCAAGACACCGTATCCAGGAGAGGTTTTGAGCATGGTTGGCAGGAACATTCTGATCGTCGACGACGAAGCACCGATTCGCGAGATGATCGCCGTTGCCCTGGAAATGGCCGGCTATGACTGCCTGGAAGCGGAAAACTCCCAACAGGCCCACGCGATCATCGTCGACCGCAAACCGGACCTGATCCTGCTCGACTGGATGCTGCCGGGCACCTCTGGCATCGAGTTGGCCCGCCGCCTCAAGCGCGACGAGTTGACCGGCGACATCCCGATCATCATGCTCACCGCCAAGGGTGAAGAGGACAACAAGATCCAAGGGCTGGAAGTGGGGGCCGACGACTACATCACCAAGCCGTTCTCGCCGCGTGAACTGGTCGCCCGTTTGAAAGCCGTTCTGCGCCGCACCGGCCCAAGCGATAGCGAGGCACCGATCGAAGTCGGCGGCCTGCTGCTCGACCCGATCAGCCACCGCGTGACCATCGACGGCAAGCCAGCCGAAATGGGCCCTACCGAATACCGCCTGCTGCAGTTCTTCATGACCCACCAGGAGCGCGCCTACACCCGTGGCCAGCTGCTGGACCAGGTGTGGGGCGGTAACGTCTATGTCGAAGAGCGCACCGTCGACGTACACATCCGCCGCCTGCGCAAGGCGCTGGGTGAAGCCTACGAAAATCTGGTACAAACCGTCCGGGGCACCGGCTACCGCTTCTCGACCAAGAGCTGATCGAGCTGAAAAGCGCCAAGCTGCACGTCGTTGTACAAGGACCGTCAATTGAACCAGAACTGGCACGCGACCCTGATTCGCCACCTGCTGCTGCTGATAACCGTCTGCCTGATCGGCGGGCTGGTCAGCGGCTACTATGGCTGGAGCCTGGCCATCGGCCTGGCGCTCTACCTGGGCTGGACCCTCAAGCAACTGCTGCGCCTGCATGACTGGCTGCGCAACCACCAACCCGACGAAGCACCGCCCGATGGCTACGGCCTGTGGGGCGAGGTGTTCGACAGCATCTACCACCTGCAACGCCGCGACCAGCGCGTGCGCGGCCGCCTGCAGGCGGTGATCGACCGGGTGCAGGAGTCTACCGCCGCGCTGCGTGACGCGGTGATCATGCTGGACAGCGACGGCAACCTGGAATGGTGGAACCGCGCCGCCGAAACCCTCTTGGGCTTCAAGACCCCACAGGACGGCGGCCAGCAGGTGACCAACCTGGTGCGCCACCCGCGCTTCAAGGAATATTTCGAGGCAGGGAACTACCTTGAGCCGCTGGAAATCCCCTCGCCGATCAACGACCGCATGCGCGTACAGCTGCACATCACCCGCTACGGCAACAACGAGCACCTGATGCTGGTGCGCGATGTGACACGCATCCACCAGCTGGAGCAGATGCGCAAGGACTTCGTCGCCAACGTATCCCACGAGCTGCGCACACCACTGACGGTGATCACCGGCTATCTGGAAACCTTGCTGGACAACGTCGAAGACGTGAACCCGCGCTGGAGCCGAGCCCTGCAGCAGATGAGCCAGCAAGGTTCGCGCATGCAGACGCTGCTAAACGACCTGCTGCTGCTGGCCAAGCTGGAGGCCACCGACTACCCGTCGGACAACCAGCCAGTGGCGGTCGATGCCTTGCTCGCCGCGATCAAGAACGACGCCCAGGCGCTGTCCGGGCCCCGCAACCAGCGCATCACCCTGGAAGCCGCGCCCGGCGTACAGCTGAAAGGCAGCGAGTCGGAGCTGCGCAGTGCTTTTTCCAACCTGGTGTTCAACGCGGTCAAGTACACCCAGGACGAAGGCAGCATCCGTATTCGCTGGTGGGCCGATGCTCAGGGCGCGCACCTGTCGGTGCAGGACTCGGGGGTGGGCATCGATGCCAAGCACCTGCCACGCCTGACCGAGCGCTTCTACCGGGTCGACTCCAGCCGTGCCTCGAATACCGGCGGCACCGGGCTGGGGCTGGCGATCGTCAAACATGTGCTTATGCGCCACCGCGGCAAGCTGGAGATCAGCAGCGTGCCGGGGCATGGCAGTACCTTTACCTGTCACTTCGCGCCGGCACAATTGGCTAACGGCAAGGCTTGAGATCGGGGCTGCTGCGCAGCCCTTCGCGGGCACGACCGCTCCCACAAGGACCGCAATAAGTCCGCCACCCTTTGCTTTTACGGCCCCAGCCGCTACATTGGACCCCCTGTGCCAGCAAGAGCTGGCACTTTTTTTCTCTCTATCTCGAAGACGGACCCCGTAAAAACTCCATCATGGACCCTTCCCCTGGTATCAGCCTCACCTCGTTATTCGCCGATTTCGGCATGATCATCTTTGCCTTGCTTCTTGTGCTGCTCAACGGCTTCTTTGTTGCCGCCGAGTTCGCCATGGTCAAGCTGCGCGCCACCCGCGTCGAGTCCATCGCCGAGCTGCATGGCTGGCGTGGCAGCATCCTGCGCAAGGTACACAACCAGCTCGACGCCTACCTGTCGGCCTGCCAGCTGGGCATCACCCTCGCCTCGCTGGGCCTGGGCTGGGTCGGTGAACCGGCGTTCGCCCACCTGCTCGAGCCGCTGCTGGCCTACCTGGGCGTGGACACGCCCGAGCTGATCAAGGCCATCTCGTTCTTCGTCGCCTTCTTCGTCATCTCGTACCTGCATATCGTGGTCGGCGAGCTGGCGCCTAAGTCCTGGGCCATCCGCAAGCCCGAACTGCTGTCGCTGTGGACCGCCGTGCCGCTGTACCTGTTCTACTGGGTGATGTACCCGGCCATCTACCTGCTCAATGCCAGCGCCAACACCATCCTGCGCATTGCCGGCCAGGGCGAGCCCGGCCCACACCACGAGCACCACTACAGCCGTGAAGAGCTCAAGCTGATCCTGCACTCCAGCCGTGGCCAGGACCCGAGCGACCAAGGCATGCGCGTGCTGGCCTCGGCCGTGGAAATGGGCGAGTTGGAAGTAGTCGACTGGGCCAACTCGCGCGAGGACATGGTCAGCATCGATGCCCATGCGCCGTTGAAGCAGATCCTGGCCCTGGTGCGCCGTCACAAATTCAGCCGCTACCCGGTGTACGACGCCGAGCGTGAGGAGTTCACCGGCCTGCTGCACATCAAGGACCTGCTGCTGGAGCTGGCCGAACTCGAGCACCTGCCCGAAACCATCGACCTCGACGACCTGGCTCGGCCACTGGAGCGCGTGTCGCGGCACATGCCGCTGGCGCAGTTGCTGGAGCAGTTCCGCAAGGGCGGTGCGCACTTCGTACTGGTGGAGGAAGCCGATGGCAAGGTGATTGGCTACCTGACCATGGAAGACGTGCTGGAAGTGCTGGTAGGCGACATCCAGGACGAACACCGCAAGACCGAGCGCGGCATCCTTGCCTACCAGCCGGGCAAGCTGCTGGTGCGCGGCGACACGCCGCTGTTCAAGGTCGAGCGTCTGCTGGGCGTCGACCTAGACCATATCGAGGCGGAAACCCTCGCCGGGCTGGTCTACGAGACCCTCAAGCGCGTGCCTGAAGAAGAGGAAGTGCTCGAGGTCGAAGGTCTGCGCATCATCATCAAGAAGATGAAAGGGCCGAAGATCGTGCTGGCCAAGGTACTCAAGCTGGATTGAGGATCCATGGGGCTGCTTTGCAGCCCCGGCAACCTCAAGGGTTACCCGCAGTGAAATCAGGCAACCCACTGATCGGTCTGTCGAACCGATAAGGTATCGACTCCAGCGCCAACCCCACGTTGCGCTGTACCACGAAATGCAGGTGCGGCCCGGTGCTGTTGCCGGTATTGCCCGACTTGGCCAGCATCTGCCCCTGCCGCACCCGTTGCCCCTCCGCCACCACCACCGAACCGCGCATCAGGTGCAGGTATACGCCCATGGTGCCGTCCGGGTGCAGGATCCTGACGAAATTGCCCGACGGGTTGGGGCCGCGCCCGCTCTGGCTGTTCTCCGTCTTCACCACCACCCCTTCCCGCGCCGCAACGATTGTGGTGCCTTCGGGCATGGCGATATCCATGGCATAACGCCCTTTGGGCCCAAAATGGCTGATCCGGCCATTGGGGCCCTGGGTCACGCGGAACGGCCCGCCGATCCAGGGGAATGCATAGCGGAAGCCTTGAGGCCGCTTGCCCGGGTCGCCCATGGCCTGCAGCAGGGTCGAGCGGTAGTTCAGCAGCATCCCGGGCCGCCCCCTGAGCACGCTTAGCATTTGCGTGGTGCGCGGCGGCAGTACCCGGCGCACGGTACGCGGGGCATTGCCACCTTGAGCGTTCACCAGGTTGTCCAGGCGCAGTTCCACCTCCACCGGCACATGCATCTGGTTGCGGGCCGAAAAGCTCACGCCGCCGTTGAAGGTTATCGCGTTCAGCAGCACCTGGCCTTCGGGCACCTCGACCATGGGCACGCGCCGCACAAAGGTTTTGGCACCGGGGCCGGGCCGATCGGAATAGGAGGTCACACGGCCGTCATCGGTGATCTCGTAGATGGTCATGCCCAGGCTCGACGCCGAGGCCATGAGCAATGCACAGAACAGCAGCAGGCGGGCGGGCATGATAGTGGCTTTTTGACAGTTATGATTTGTCGAAGCCTAGCAGGGGGATTTGTGGCGGGTATGACAGTTGGTCGGATGGCGTCAACAGGACTGGCCCCATCGCCGGCAAGCCAGCTCCCACAGGAAATGCACAAGGCCAAAGATTGACGCTGTACCTGTGGGTGCTGGCTTGCCGACGCTGGGGCCAGTAGTCATTACTCAGGCGCCCGGGGTGAAATGCTTCTGCGCCGTCCCGCGGGCAATCAGCCGCGACAGGTAGTCGAGCTTCTGGGCATCCTGGTCGACGAACTTGAAGGTCAGTTGCAACCAGTCACTGTCGGGTTTGGGTTCCAATGCCGCTACGGCATGCAGGTAGCCGTTCAGCCGCGCGACTTCGGCGTTCTCGCCCTGCTCCAGGTCCAGCACCGCGCCTTCCAGCACCTGGGGCAGCGCTTCGCCACGGCGCACCACCAGCAAGGCCTCTTTCAAGCTCAGCGCCTTGATCACGCACGGCTGCATGCCGCCGGCCAGCCGCAACTGGCCCTGGCCACGGCCGGTCGGCGCTGGAGCGGCGGGCCGGGGGGCACTGGCCACTGGCCTGGCGGGTGCAGGCGCCGGCGCTGGAGCCGTGACTTTCACCGCTTCAGGCTTGCCGGCTGTCAGCGCATTCAGCGAGTCATTGGCGAACGCCGAGTTGACCCGTGCCGGGCCGCTGGCCATCAGGCTGTCGAGCTTGCCGATCTTGGTCAGGGCCTTTTTCACCTTGGTCAGCAATTGCTCGTTGGTGAACGGCTTGCCGACAAAATCGGAAACGCCCGCCTGAATCGCCTGGATGACGTTTTCCTTGTCGCCTCGGCTGGTCACCATGATGAACTGCAGGCTCTTCAACTCCGGCTGCTGGCGGCACCAGGTGAGCAGCTCCAGACCGGACATTTCCGGCATTTCCCAGTCGCACAGGACCAGGTCGAACGCTTCCTTGCCCAGCATGGCCATGGCCTTGCGACCGTTGACGGCGTCGTCGATGGTCATGCCCGGGAAGGCATTGCGCAGGCATTTGCGGACCAGGTCACGGATAAACGGGGCGTCATCCACGACCAGCACATTCACTTTACTCATCGATACTCCTTCTGAATCCCGACTAGCCTACCGCCGAATAATGGCCACTTGCTACAACCTGGTCACGCCGGGACTTCTTCACATCGTTCGCGGGTGCCTGCCGGCTCCTCGACCGCAAACGAAAACGCCCGGCCAAGGCCGGGCGTCGATGCTCGGGAGCAACCTTACTTATCGTCAGGTTCGGCCGGAACATTAGCGTTTTCGCCGGCGGAAACAGCAGTGCCCTGCACTTCTGCCGTCATGCGCTTGAGGCCCATGTGACGCACGTCGGTGCCGCGCACCAGGTAGATCACCAGCTCGGAGATGTTGCGCGCATGGTCGCCGATACGCTCCAGTGAACGCAGCACCCAGATCACGCTCAGTACCCGCGAGATCGAGCGCGGGTCTTCCATCATGTAGGTCACCAGCTCACGCAGGGCGGTCTTGTATTCACGGTCGATGGTCTTGTCGTACTGGGCCACCGACAGCGCCAGGTCGGCGTCGAAGCGGGCAAAGGCGTCCAACGCGTCGCGGACCATGTTGCGCACCTGATCGCCGATGTGACGCACCTCGACATAGCCGCGCGGCGACTCGCCTTCCTCGCACAGCTGGATGGCGCGACGGGCGATCTTGGTCGACTCGTCACCGATACGCTCCAGGTCGATCACCGACTTGGAGATGCTGATGATCAGGCGCAGGTCGGAGGCCGCCGGCTGACGGCGGGCGAGGATGCGCAGGCACTCCTCGTCGATGTTGCGCTCCATCTGGTTGATCTGCTCGTCGACTTCGCGCACTTGCTGGGCCAGGCCCGAGTCGGCTTCGATCAGCGCAGTGACTGCGTCGTTGACCTGCTTTTCGACCAGGCCGCCCATGGCCAGCAGGTGGCTACGCACCTCTTCGAGCTCGGCGTTGAACTGCTGGGAAATGTGATGCGTAAGGCTTTCTTTGTTGATCATCGTTCGCTCCGCGAAGAAGCTGCAAGCTTCAAGTAGTTCGTGTCGTGCCCTGGCTGGCCAGGCTTAGCCGTAGCGACCGGTGATGTAGTCTTCGGTCTGTTTCTTCGCCGGGTTGGTGAACAGGGTGTCGGTATCCCCGAATTCGACCAGTTTGCCCATGTACATGAATGCGGTGTAGTCCGAAACACGGGCCGCCTGCTGCATGTTGTGGGTCACGATGACGATGGTGTACTTGGATTTCAGTTCGTAGATCAGTTCCTCGACTTTCAGGGTCGAGATCGGGTCCAGTGCCGAGCACGGCTCGTCGAGCAGCAGCACTTCCGGCTCCACGGCGATGGTGCGGGCAATGACCAGACGCTGCTGCTGGCCACCGGACAGGCCCAGTGCCGAGTCGTGCAGGCGGTCCTTGACCTCGTCCCACAGGGCCGCGCCCTTCAGCGCCCATTCGACCGCTTCGTCCAGCACGCGCTTCTTGTTGATGCCTTGGATGCGCAGGCCGTATACCACGTTTTCGTAAATGGTCTTGGGGAACGGGTTGGGCTTCTGGAACACCATGCCCACACGGCGGCGCAGCTCGGCCACATCCTCGCCCTTGCGGTAGATATTGTTGCCGTACAGGTTGATGGCACCCTCCACGCGGCAGCCGTCAACCAGGTCGTTCATGCGGTTGAAGGTGCGCAGCAGGGTCGACTTGCCGCAGCCGGACGGTCCGATGAAGGCGGTCACACGCTGCTTGGGGATGTTCATCTGCACATCGAACAGCGCTTGTTTTTCGCCGTAGAACAGGCTCAGGCCCGGCACTTCGATGGCTACGGTTTCTTCGGCCAGGCGCAGGCTCTGCTTGTCGCGGCCCAGGGCAGACATGTCGATGCCGTGGGCATGGGATTCTTGCTGCATGGTCAACTCCATACGCTAACAATTCGTTTCAAAGGGCCACCCGGCTCACGGGCGGCACGCTTGCAATCAGGATCAACTGTCGAGAGCCTTGTACTTCTCGCGCAAGTGGTTGCGGATCCACACGGCCGAGAGATTGAGGGCCGCGATCACCAGCACCAGCAGCAACGCGGTGGCGTATACCAACGGCCGCGCGGCTTCGACGTTGGGGCTCTGGAAGCCGACGTCATAGATGTGGAAGCCCAGGTGCATGATCTTCTGGTCCAGGTGCAGGTACGGGTAGTTCCCATCCACCGGCAGCGACGGGGCCAGCTTCACCACACCTACCAGCATCAGCGGTGCCACTTCACCGGCGGCGCGGGCCACGGCGAGGATCATGCCGGTCATCATCGCCGGGCTGGCCATCGGCAGAACGATCTTCCACAGGGTTTCGGCTTTGGTCGCGCCCAGGGCCAGCGAGCCTTCGCGCACGGTACGCGGGATACGCGCCAGGCCTTCCTCGGTTGCCACGATCACCACCGGCACGGCCAGCAGCGCCAGGGTCAGCGATGCCCACAGCAGGCCAGGAGTACCCAGGGTTGGAGCCGGCAGCGCTTCAGGGAAGAACAGGCGGTCGATCGAGCCACCCAGCACATAGACGAAGAAGCCCAGGCCGAACACGCCGTAGACGATCGCCGGTACACCGGCCAGGTTGTTCACCGCGATGCGGATCAGGCGGGTCACCGGGCCCTGTCTGGCGTATTCGCGCAGGTACACGGCAGCCAGTACACCGAACGGGGTGACGATAACAGCCATGATCAGGGTCATCATCACGGTACCGAAGATGGCCGGGAAGATACCGCCCTCGGTGTTGGCTTCACGCGGATCGTCGCTTAGGAACTCCCAGACCTTGGTGAAGTAGGTACCCAGCTTGGTGAACCCCGACATGGCGTTCGGCTGGATGGCGTGCACCACCTTGCTAAGGTTGATTTCCACTTCACGGCCGTTGCCATCGCGGGCCACCAGGCTGTCGCGGGCGAAGGCCTGGTGCAGGCCGGTCAGGCGGTCTTCAATGGCCTTGTAGCGGCTGTTCAGCTCGGCGCGTTCGGCGTCCATGTCAGCCTGAGCGGCGGCGTCCAGCTTGCCGTCAAGTTCCAGCTTGCGCGCCTGCAGGCGCAGGCGCTCGAGGCCATGGTTGATAGCACCGATGTCTTTCTTTTCGAGGCTTTGCAGCTCACTGTTGAGCTGGTTGGCACGCTTGAGGCGGGCCTGCAGTTCGGTCCAGGCGGCAGCACCTTCGGCGACCACGTGGCCTTCTTCCTTGACGCTGACCAGGTAGCCGTAGAAGTTGCCCCACTCGCGGCGCTCCAGGGCGATCAGGTCGGTCGGGTGCTTTTCGTCGACCAGCCAGTCGCCGACCACCCAGGTGAAGTCGCTGCCGTTGAGGTCGCGGTTGCCCACCTTGATCAGCTCACGGGTCATGAACTCCGGGCCTTGATCAGGCACTGGCAGGCCGGCGCCCTTCAGGCGGGCACGGGGTACTTCTTCCTTTTGCACCACTTCGCCAATGACGACGTGGTCGGCCTGGCCCGGCACCTTGTAGGTGGCCTGGACAAGATCGGCCGGCCAGAAGTGGCCCAGGCCGCGCACGGCAATTACCGCCAGCAGGCCAACGGTCATGATCACTGCCATGGCCACCGCGCCGCCGCTCATCCAGACGCCTGGGGCGCCGCTCTTGAACCAGCCTTTGAGGGAATCCTTTTTCACGGATCTCTACCTTTCTATCAAAGCGACGAGTATTTCTTGCGCAGACGCTGGCGAATCAGCTCGGCCAAGGTGTTCATGATGAAGGTGAACATCAGCAGCACCAGCGCGGCCAGGAACAGCACGCGATAGTGGCTGCCGCCGACTTCCGATTCCGGCATTTCCACGGCCACGTTGGCGGCCAGGGTGCGCATGCCCTCGAACAGGTTCAACTCCATCACCGGGGTGTTGCCGGTGGCCATAAGCACGATCATGGTCTCGCCCACCGCACGGCCCATGCCGATCATCAGCGCCGAGAAGATACCCGGGCTGGCGGTGAGGATGACCACGCGGGTCAGGGTCTGCCAGGGCGTCGCCCCCAAGGCCAGGGAACCCAAGGTAAGGCTGCGCGGTACGCTGAACACGGCGTCTTCGGCGATGGAGTAGATGTTCGGGATGACCGCGAAGCCCATGGCGATACCCACGACCAGGGCGTTGCGCTGGTCGTAGGTTATCCCCAGGTCATTGGTGATCCACAGGCGCATGTCGCCGCCGAAGAACCAGCTTTCGAGGTGCGGGCTCATGGTCAGGGCGAACCAGCCGGTGAACAGGATGACCGGGATCAGGATCGCCGCCTCCCAGCCATCCGGGATACGCAGGCGAATCGACTCGGGCAGGCGGGTCCAGGCGAAGCCGGCCAGCAGGATACCGAGCGGCATCAGCAGGAACAGGCTGAACACGCCCGGCAGGTGGCCTTCCAGGTACGGGGCGAGGAACAGACCGGCGAAGAAGCCGAGGATCACCGTCGGCATCGCTTCCATCAGTTCGATCACCGGCTTGACCTTGCGGCGCATGCCCGGGGCCATGAAATAGGCGGTGTAGATGGCCGCGGCAATCGCCAGCGGGGCCGCCAGGATCATGGCGTAGAACGCGGCCTTCAGGGTACCGAAGGTCAGCGGCGACAGGCTCAGCTTGGGCTCGAAGTCGGTGTTCGATGCGGTCGATTGCCAGACGTATTTCGGCTCGTCGTAGTTCTCGTACCACACCTTGCCCCACAGCGCGCTGAAGGAAATTTCCGGGTGCGGGTTGCGCAGGCTCAGCGGCAGCAGCTTGCCGCCTTCTTCGATGATGATTCGGTTGGCACGTGGCGACAGGGCCAGGATGCCAGGGCCTTCGGCGGCCGGCTCGACCAGCAAGGTACGGTGTGCGGTGCTGTGGAACACGCCCAGCTCGCCTGCGGCGTCGAGGGCGACGAAGCCCTTGCGGCGCTCTTCGGCGTCAATCTGCACGACCGCTGCCTTGCCCATCTGGAAGGTGCGGATCAGCTTGAAGCGCGATTCGCCATCCGGGTCACGGGCCATGAACCACTGGGCCAGGCCGCCCTTGGAATCGCCGATGATCAGCGAGATGCCGCCGACCAACTGGGCAGTGGCGGTAATTTCGGTGTCGGCGCTATCAGAAAGCTTGTAGCGGCCGTTCAGGCTCTTGTCGCGCAGGTTGAACACGTCCGCGGTGGCGCGACCGTTGATCACGTACAACCAATGCTGACGAGGGTCGATGAAGATGTTCTTCACCGTTTCGGTCATCTGCGGCAGTTCGATGCGGTTCTGCTCGGTGGTGACCTCTTCGGTCATCATGTTTTCGGTGCGGGTCAGCTCGACCACCTGCAGGTGCGCGCCGGTGGAACCGGCCATCAGCAGGGTGTCGCCATTGACGTTGACGCTGACATGTTCCAGGGCACGCCCCTGCTCGTCGAGCACGAACGGCTGCTCGCCGTACGGGTAGTCGATGCCGGGGGCGATGGTTTTCTTGTTGTCCGGGTAGGTGATCTTGTAAGTGTGGTGGAACACCAGCGCCTGGCCATTGGACAAGCCCAGCACCACCAGTGGACTGCCCGGCTGGTCGGCACTGATCGAAGTGACCTGGGTGCCTGCCGGCAGTGGCAGGTCGACACGCTTTAGCTCGTTACCAGTCTTGGTATCGAAGAACAGTGCCTGGCCCTTGTCCGAAACGCGCATGCCCACCAGGTTCTGCTCTTCAAGCGCGATCATCAGCGGCTTGCCGGCATCCTGTTGCAGCCAGGTCGGCTCCAGGGCTTTCTTGCTGGTCAGCTCGGCGCCCTGGAACAGCGGCAGCACCACATAGGCCAGATAGAAGAAGATCAGGGTGATCGCCGCCAATACGGCAAGCCCGCCCACCAGTACATACCAGCGGGTCAGGCGGTCCTTGAGCGCGCGCATGCGGCGCTTGCGTTGCAACTCCGGCGTATTGAAATCAATCCGCACGGGCTGGGAGTTTTGGGTCATGTTGGAGTTGGCCAGATCATTCATGCGCACACCCTAGCGGTCCCGTGTGACAAAAACATTACAAAGTGATGACGCACGAAAGCCCGCCGCACAGGAAACCTGGCTTCGGACTGGAAATTCGTGGAGGAGGCCGGGCATCAGCACCGGCCTCCCCTCAGTTACTTACTTTTTTGCAACGTTACCTGCGTGGGACAGACCCAGGTCAGCCAGCGTCTTGTCGACGACTTTGGCCGGCAGCGGGATGTAGCCATCCTTCACCACGACCTGCTGGCCGGCTTGCGACAGCACCAGCTTGACGAACTCGGCTTCCAGCGGGGCCAGAGGCTTGTTCGGGGCCTTGTTGACGTAAACGTACAGGAAGCGCGACAGCGGGTAGGTGCCGTTCAGGGCGTTGGCTTCGTTGTCTTCAACGAACTCGCCACCTTCCTTCTTGGCCAGGGCAACGGTCTTGACGCTGGCGGTCTTGTAACCTATGCCCGAGTAACCGATGCCGTTCAGCGAGGAGCTGATCGACTGCACGACCGAAGCCGAGCCAGGTTGTTCGTTGACGTTAGGCTTGAAGTCGCCTTTGCACAGGGCTTCTTCCTTGAAGTAGCCGTAGGTGCCGGATACCGAGTTCCGGCCGAACAATTGTACTGGCTTGTTGGCCAGGTCGCCGGTCACGCCCAGGTCACCCCAGGTCTTGACGTCGGCCTTGCCACCGCACAGGCGGGTGGAAGAGAAGATGGCGTCGACCTGGGCCATGGTCAGGCCTTTGATCGGGTTGTCTTTGTGCACGAACACAGCCAGGGCGTCTACGGCGACCGGGATGGCGGTCGGTTTGTAGCCGTACTTCTGCTCGAAGGCCTGCAGCTCGACGTCCTTCATCTTGCGGCTCATCGGGCCGAGGTTGGCGGTGCCTTCGGTCAGCGCGGGTGGCGCGGTGGAGGAGCCGGCAGCCTGGATCTGGATGTTTACGTTCGGATATTCCTTCTTGTAGGCCTCGGCCCACAGAGTCATCAGGTTGGCGAGGGTGTCCGAACCGACGCTGGAGAGGTTGCCCGAAACACCGGTGGTCTTGGTGTAGGTCGGGATCGCAGGATCGACAGCGGCTACCGCGTTGGCGGTTGCAACGCCAGCGGCGGCAAAGGTGAGGGCCGCCATCAAACGCTTCAGTTTCATGCCTTGCTCCTAGCAGGAATATTGGGGTGTTGGATGGAACGGGCCCAAGTATCTGCAGGCCGCATGAATACGATATGACTCGAATATGACAATTGGATGAAAGGCCATCATCAAAAGCAGGTCTGGCCTCTTCGCGGTTAAAGCCGCTCCAACGGGTGCGGCATTGCCTTGGAACCGATGCGATTCCTGTGGGAGCGGCTTTAGCCGCGAAGAGGCAGCAGCCTTAACGCTTGTTGGCCAGGAGGTACACGCCCACGACCAGACCAACGGCACACAACCCCGCCACATAGTAGGCAGGCGCCATTGGGCTCACTTTCAGCAGCGCAGTCACCACCATCGGCGTCAGCCCGCCGAAGATCGCGTAGGCCACGTTGTACGAGAACGACAGCCCACTGAAGCGCACCACCGCAGGGAATGCCTTGACCATCACATAAGGCACCGCACCGATGACTCCCACGCACAGGCCGGTCACCGCATACAGCGGGAACAGCAGCTCGGGTCGCGCAGGCAGGCTGTGGTAGAAGGTCCAGGAAGTCGCCAGCAGCAACAGGCTACCGATCACGAACACCCGGCCCGCGCCAAAACGATCGGCCAGGCTGCCAGCGCCGATGCAGCCGAAGCTGAGCAGCACGATGGCAAGGCTGTTGGCCTTGAGCGAGTCGGTGGGGCTGATGTGGTAGATGCTCTGCAGCAGCGCCGGGGTCATCAGGATGAGTACCACGATGGCGGCCGACAGCATCCAGGTCAGCAGCATCGACAGGATGATCGCGCCACGATGGTCACGCAGCACCGCGCGCAACGGCAGCTCTTCGGCCAGAGCCTTGCGCTGCTGCATCTCGGCGAACACCGGGGTTTCGTGCAGCCAGCGGCGCAGGTACACCGAAAACAGGCCGAACACACCGCCAAGCAGGAACGGGATACGCCACGCGTAATCAGCCACTTCCTGTGCGCTGTAGACGCTGTTGATCAGGGTCGCCACCAGCGATCCGAGCAGGATGCCCGCGGTCAGGCCTGCGGTGAGGGTGCCACAGGCATAGCCGGTGTTGCGCTCTGGCACGTGCTCGGACACGAACACCCAGGCGCCCGGTACCTCGCCACCGATGGCCGCGCCCTGGATCACGCGCATCAGCAGCAACAGGATCGGTGCCCACATGCCGATCTGTGCATAGGTGGGCAGCAGGCCCATGATCAGCGTTGGCAGGGCCATCATGAAGATGCTCAGGGTGAACATCTTCTTGCGCCCGAGCAGGTCACCGAAGTGGGCCATGATGATGCCGCCCAGCGGCCGCGCCAGGTAGCCGGCGGCAAAAATGCCGAAGGTTTGCATCAGGCGCAGCCATTCGGGCATGTCGGCGGGGAAGAACAGCTTGCCGACCACCGTGGCGAAGAACACGAAGATGATGAAGTCGTAGAACTCCAGCGCGCCGCCCAGGGCGGACAGTGAAAGGGTCTTGTAGTCACTGCGGGTCAGCGGCCGCGAGGGCTGCTCGATACTGCTCGGCACGGAAGTCATCGCTGATTGTTCTCTTTGTAGGCATTCAGGCCGCTTGGCACGCGGCTTCTGGATTGGGAGACAGGCGAAGATAGCAAATTGCTGAGCTGCGCCGGAAGCGATACAAAATCCCTACACATATTCATGAATGCGCGGTCGTCGCTGGCCGTTATGCTCTATATACTGGCAGTTCGTAGGAAATGGTTGCTGCTAGCGTGGGATGTTGTGCGAAAACGCCGGTCATTATGTCAGGCGGTTTCGCAGAGTTTCCCTACGGCCGCTCAGTGAAACGAAATCGGCGTAGTATGTTTCAAGCTGAATCGTTTACCCGGCATTTGCGCCACATCAACGAAAGCGTCACGGGTCAGAGGCCCCATCGCATGATTGAGCTCGAACAAGAAGATCCTATCCCGCAAGGTGACCTTGCCTTGCAGATCACCGCATTGCCGCGCGAGACCAACGGTTTTGGCGACATCTTCGGCGGCTGGCTGGTCGCCCAGATGGACCTGGCCGGTACCGCCATGGCCAGCCGTGTCGCCGGCGGCCGCGTGGCCACCGTAGCCATCGACCGCATGGCCTTTCTGGTCCCGGTCGCCGTCGGGGCGCAGCTGTCGTTCTATACCCAGACCCTGGAAATCGGCCGCAGCTCGATTCAGATGATGGTCGAAGTGTGGAGCGACGACCCGCTGTCCAGCGAATGGCGCAAGGTCACCGAAGCAGTCTTCGTCTTCGTCGCCATCGACGGCAGTGGCCGCACCCGCTCCGTACCTCGTCGCTGAGCCAAGCCGGCGGTAAACTCATTGCATGTGCCCGGGTCCAAGGCCCACTGGCAATCAATGAGATGAATGCAATGGCTACCTTCCAGGTCGTAACCGAGCAACATGGCGAACTCAACTGCTGGCGTATCAGCAGCGACCGAGCCGAACTACTGATCGCCCAGCAGGGCGCGCAGATCCTCAGCTACCAGCGCGTTGGCCAGCCACCGCTGCTGTGGCTGAGCGACCAGGCCATCTTCCGTCAGGGCAAGTCGGTACGCGCCGGTGTGCCGGTGTGCTGGCCGTGGTTCGGCAACCTGCAGCGCAACCCACAGGCCGTGCAGGCCATGTACCATGGCGAACAGCCACCAGCCCACGGCCTGGCGCGCGCGCGCGACTGGCAATTGCTGGGTATCGAGGAAGCGGGCGAAGGCCTGCGCATCGAATTCGAACTGCCGGAAGCGCAGGGTGACCTGCCTGGCTGGCCTCATGACGTCGAGCTGAAGCTGGTAGTGAAGCTGGGCGAGGACCTGCAGCTGAACCTGACCAGCCGCAACATGGGCAATACCCCCGTCACCATCAGCCAGGCTCTGCACAGCTACTTCGCGGTCAGTGATGTGCGCCAGGCGCGGGTCGAAGGGGTGGAGGGGCTGAGCTATATCGAGACCCTGGCTGACTGGGAGCAGCGCCAGCAACAGGGGCCCCTGGCGTTTACAGGGGAGACTGACCGGATCTACCTGGCGACCCCGCAAACCCTTAGCATCGTCGACCCGCATTGGGAGCGGCGCATTACCTTGACCAGCAGCGGGTCGCGCTCGGCAGTGATCTGGAACCCATGGACTGAACGGGCCAGGGAACTGCCGGACATGGCCGACGATGGGTGGCAGCGGATGCTGTGCATCGAGACGGCAAATGTGTGGGATGACCTGGTGGAATTGAAACCTGGGGGCAGCAGCTCGCTGGGGGTC
Organism: Pseudomonas sp. B10(2017); assembly: GCF_002113295.1. Classification (NCBI taxonomy): domain Bacteria; kingdom Pseudomonadati; phylum Pseudomonadota; class Gammaproteobacteria; order Pseudomonadales; family Pseudomonadaceae; genus Pseudomonas; species Pseudomonas sp. B10(2017). Next base: position 87,962 of record NZ_NEJU01000009.1, on the reverse strand, counting down.
AGGATTGGCTGTGAAATGATCTGAGTTTTGCAGGGCCTGTTCAGGCCCCTTCGCGGGTAAACCCGCTCCCACAGGGCCTCCACAACCTTGAATATTGTGGAGACCCTGTGGGAGCGGTTTTACCGCGAAGGGGCCGGTGCAGGCAATCAGAGGTCTGCATCCTCCACCACCCTCACCTTCTCGGCATCCAGCGCATAGGCCGCATCGGCCAGGTCATTGCTCACCTTCTCCACCTTCAGCTTGCCGCTGACCCACAGTGGTGTGTAGATATCATCGATCTTCAGACCTTTCGGGTAGCGCACCAGCACCAGCTGGTTCGGTGGTGGTGGCGGCACATGAATGCACGCGCCCGGGTAAGGAACCAGGAAGAACAACGTGCTGTTACCCTTGGCATCGCTCTCCAGAGGCACCGGGTAGCCGCCCAGGCGAATATCCTTGCCATTCATGGCCGCCACGGTCTTGGTCGAGTACATCACCGCCGGCAGGCCCTTGCTCTGCTTCAGGCCGCCCTTGTCGGTAAAGGTGCCCATGGCTTCCGGCGAGTTGTGGTCGATATCAGGCATTTGCTCGAGCGCCTGCTGGTCCGACTTGGGCATCAGCTCCAGCCAGTCGGTTTCAGGCAGTTCGGCATGGGCAAGGGCGCTGGCCAACAACAGTGGGGCGAGGAAAAAGGCACGCATGAAAATGCTCGGCAACTCGAATGAATTGCCGTGCATTCTAACCAGTATTCAGCGTTTCTTGATGAATCCGTAGATTACCAACAGGATCACCGCGCCGATCAGCGCGCCAAGGAAACCGGCAGCCTGCCCGGCCTGGTAGATACCCAGCGCCTGGCCGCCGTAGGTGGCGAGCAGCGAGCCGGCAATCCCCAGCAAGATGGTCATTATCCAGCCCATGCTGTCGTCGCCCGGCTTGATGAAGCGGGCCAGCAGGCCGACGATAAGGCCGATGAAGATGGTTCCGATGATACCCATGGCAATCCCTCTGCAGTGAAGATGGAACAAGCCAAAGCCTAGACAGCGCTTTGGCTCGTTGCCATTTCAGAGGGCAAGCCGCTGGTAGAAGTTCGATCAGTTGTCGATCAGGGCTTCTACTTCGGCAATCTTGCGCTCGAGGGTGGCCATGTCGTGGCAGCGCAGGGTGGCGTGGCCAACCTTGCGACCGACCTTGAAGGCCTTGCCATAGTGGTGCAGGTGGCAGTCACCGATGGCAATCACCTTGTCCACCGCCGGCACTTCACCGATGAAGTTGAGCATCGCGCTCTCGCCGACCTTGGCAGTCGAGCCCAGCGGCAGGCCGGCGACGGCACGCAGGTGGTTCTCGAACTGGCTGCACTCGGCGCCTTCGATGGTCCAGTGCCCGGAGTTGTGCACGCGCGGGGCGATCTCGTTGGCCTTCAGGCCGCCGTCGACTTCGAAGAACTCGAAGGCCATCACGCCTACGTAGTCCAATTGCTTGAGCACACGGCCCACGTAGTCTTCGGCCAGGGCCTGCAGCGGGTGCGCCTGGCTGGCGACCGACAGGCGCAGGATGCCGCTTTCGTGGGTGTTGTGCACCAGCGGGTAGAAACGGGTTTCGCCATCACGGGCACGCACGGCCACCAGCGACACTTCGCCGGTGAACGGCACGAAGCCTTCCAGCAGGCAAGGTACGCTGCCCAGCTCGGCAAAGGTACCGACCACGTCCTCAGGTGTACGTAGCACCTTCTGACCCTTGCCGTCGTAACCCAGGGTGCGGGTTTTCAGCACAGCCGGCAGGCCGATACTGGCCACCGCGGCATCCAGGTCAGCCTGCGAGAGGATGTCGGCAAAAGCAGGGGTAGGAATACCCAGGTCGCGGAACATGCTCTTCTCGAACAGGCGGTCACGGGCGATGCGCAGCGCTTCGGCGCTGGGGTACACCGGCACGAACTGCGAGAGGAAGGCCACGGTCTCGGCCGGGACGCTTTCGAACTCGAAGGTGACCAGGTCGACTTCGTCAGCCAGCTGGCGCAGGTGATCCTGGTCGCCGTAGTCAGCACGCAGGTGCTCGCCCAGCGGCGCGGCGCAGGCGTCCGGCGCCGGGTCGAGGAAGGCGAAGTTCATGCCCAGCGGGGTTCCCGCCAGGGCCAGCATGCGGCCCAGCTGGCCGCCACCGATTACACCGATCTTCATGGGTTGAGCCTCAAGCCTGGCGCGGGTCTGGGTTGTCCAGCACGGTGTCGGTCTGCTCTGTGCGGAACTGCTTGAGCGCCGCGTGGTACTGCGGGTACTTGGCGCCGAGGATGCTGGCCGACAGCAGCGCGGCGTTGACCGCACCGGCACGACCGATGGCCAGGGTGGCAACCGGCACGCCGGCCGGCATCTGCACGATCGACAGCAGCGAATCGACACCCGACAGCATCGACGATTGCACGGGCACGCCCAGCACCGGCAGGTGAGTCTTGGCGGCGCACATGCCTGGCAGGTGGGCTGCGCCACCGGCACCGGCGATGATCACCTCGATGCCACGGCCCTCAGCCTCCTCGGCATACTGGAACAGCAGATCCGGCGTACGGTGGGCGGAAACCACCTTCACCTCGTAGGGAATGCCGAGTTTTTCCAGCATATCGGCGGTGTGGCTAAGGGTGGACCAATCGGACTTGGAGCCCATGATCACGCCAACCAGTGCACTCATCGTCGAGCCTCTTCGCTTGTGCGCCCTTGGGCGCGTCAAAAAACAACAAGCCACGCGGGACGACCGGCGTGGCTTGTTTGCTGATCAGGACCGGACGCATCCGGTCGAAAGGCTGCGCAGTATACCGTAAGGTGGTGCGTTTAAGGCACCCCGGCGACCAACTGTCGCCCCTTATTTTTCGGGGCTTTGACTGACTTTTGGGTCAACCATCGCCGCCCCCTCGAGCTTGCGCCATAACAGCCTTACATTGGCCTTGCGCACCAGAGCGCAGCGGTACAGGCGGATTTCCAGTGGCACGTGCCACTGGCTGCCGCCGCAGATCGCCAGCTCGCCCCGTTCCAGTTCGCCACGCATCGACAGGCGCGGCACCCAAGCGATGCCCATGCCCTCCAGCGCCATGCTCTTCAGACTGTCGGCCATGGCGGTTTCATAGACGGTGGTATAGCGCAGGTTGCGCTGACGCAGCAGCAAGTTGACCGAGCGACCGAGGAATGCGCCTGCGGTATAGGCCAGCAGCGGCACGCTGCCCTCGCCTTCCAGGTCGAACAACGGCTTGCCGTCAGCATCCACGGCGCATACCGGCAACATCTCAGTGGTGCCCATGTGCAGCGACGGAAAGATTTCGGCATCCATCTGCAGAGCGGCATCCGGGTCATAGAAGGCCAGCATCAGGTCGCAGCCACCTTCGCGTAATGCATGCACGGCATCTCCGACGTTGGTCGCAACCAGGCGGGTGGCGATGTTCAACCCATCGTTGCGCAACTGGGCCACCCAACGCGGGAAAAAGCCCGATGCCAGGGAATGTGCCGCAGCCACTTGCACCACTTCACCCTGCCCGCCTTCCAGATGATGCAAGTGGCGGAGAATTTCGCTCAACTGGTCGACAACAGTGCGTGCCGTGACGAGAAACAGTTGGCCGGCCTCTGTCAGCTCGATAGGCGTGCGGGAACGATTCACCAATTGCAGGCCCAAGGCTGCTTCCAGGCTGCGAATGCGCCGGCTGAAGGCCGGTTGGGTGACGAAACGCCGCTCTGCCGCCTGGGAAAAACTGCGGGTGGCGGCCAGCGCGCTAAAGTCTTCCAGCCATTTGCTTTCAAGGTTCACGAAGCACATCTCCTGGCGTGCACCAAAATGGAACACGCTCGAATGTCAATTGGCGTCACATGAAACACTATGCCGTTTGTGCATAGGTTAGCGTGCAACAGCATTGGCCGCAAAATCACCTTCAGGCCTAGGATTGGCGCCATTCCGGCATGTGCCGGGTCAAAATCGAGATGATATACATCATGTCCTCCGCTGCATCGTTCCGCGTCGAAAAAGATTTGTTGGGTACCCTTGAAGTTCCTGCAGATGCCTACTACGGCATCCAGACCCTGCGCGCTGCCAACAACTTCCACCTCTCCGGTGTTCCGCTGTCGCACTACCCGAAGCTGGTCGTGGCCCTGGCCATGGTCAAGCAGGCTGCTGCCGACGCCAACCGTGAGCTAGGTCACCTGAGCGATGCCAAGCACGCTGCCATCACCGCAGCCTGCGCCCGCCTGATCAAAGGCGATTACCACGACCAGTTCGTGGTGGACATGATCCAGGGCGGTGCTGGTACTTCTACCAACATGAACGCCAACGAAGTCATCGCCAACGTCGCGCTGGAGGCCATGGGCCACCAGAAGGGTGAGTACCAGTACCTGCACCCGAACAACGATGTGAACATGGCGCAGTCGACCAACGACGCTTACCCGACGGCCATCCGTCTGGGCCTGCTGCTGGGCCATGACGCCCTGCTGGCCAGCCTCGACAGCCTGATCCAGGCCTTTGCTGCCAAGGGTAAAGAGTTCGACCACGTACTGAAGATGGGCCGTACCCAGCTGCAGGACGCCGTACCGATGACCCTGGGCCAGGAATTCCGCGCCTTCGCCACCACCATGACCGAAGACCTGCAGCGCCTGCGCTCGCTGGCTCCGGAACTGCTGACCGAAATCAACCTGGGTGGTACCGCCATCGGCACCGGCATCAACGCCGACCCTGGCTACCAGGCCCTGGCCGTGCAGCGTCTGGCTGCCATCAGCGGCCAGCCGCTGGTACCGGCTGCCGACCTGATCGAAGCCACCTCTGACATGGGCGCCTTCGTGCTGTTCTCCGGCATGCTCAAGCGTACCGCCGTCAAGCTGTCGAAGATCTGCAACGACCTGCGCCTGCTGTCCAGCGGCCCGCGCACCGGCATCAACGAGATCAACCTGCCAGCGCGTCAGCCAGGCAGCTCGATCATGCCAGGCAAGGTCAACCCGGTTATCCCGGAAGCCGTCAACCAGGTGGCCTTCGCCATCATGGGCAACGACCTGGCCCTGACCGTCGCCGCCGAAGGTGGCCAGCTGCAGTTGAACGTTATGGAGCCGCTGATCGCCTACAAGATCTTCGACTCGATCCGCCTGCTGCAACGCGCCATGGACATGCTGCGCGAGCACTGCATCGTCGGCATCACCGCCAACGAACAGCGCTGCCGTGAACTGGTCGAGCACTCGATCGGCCTGGTCACCGCCCTGAACCCGTACATCGGCTACGAAAACGCCACCCGTATCGCCCGCGTTGCCCTGGAAACCGGCCGCGGCGTACTGGAACTGGTGCGCGAAGAGAAGCTGCTGGACGACGCGATGCTCGACGACATCCTGCGTCCGGAAAACATGATCGCTCCACGTCTGGTTCCGCTGAAGGCGTAACCAGGCCGCTGTAAACAGTCTCACCAGGTCGAGGGACTAGACACCTCTCAACCTTTCCAAGGCCCGAGCCTATGCTTCGGGCCTTTTTTTTGCCTGAGGATTTTGGGGCTGCGTTGCAGCCCATCGCGACGCAAGGCCGCTCCTACAGGGACCGCGGCTTGCCTGGCCCTCCGTACTCCGGCACACAACTTGCTCCATAATGCGTCCCAGCCCAACGGGATTACCCAGCATGCTGCACAGCCACCTGACCACCCTCAACGCGGTTTCGCTGATCCTCAACGTCTTCCAGGCAGATGGTTGCGAGGCGTCGGCGCTGCTGGCCGGCAGCGGCATCGGCCCGGCAGACCTGGGCCATGCCGACGCACGCATCACCACCCAGCAGGAACTGCAAGTGTGCGCCAACGCCGTTGCCCGACGCGAGGATATCGGCCTGGAACTGGGCCGGCGCATGCATGTGTCGTGCTACGGCATGCTCGGTTACGCCCTGCTCTCCAGTGCCACTTTGGGTGACGCCTTGCGCCTGGCACTGCAGTATCCGGCACTGCTGGGAACAGTCTTCAAGCTGCGTTTGCTCGACGACGGCCAGCGCGTCTGGTTCAGCGCCAGCGACTACCACGACAGCCCGACGCTGACCGCCTTCAACGCCGAGTTCTGTCTGGTGTCGCTGAAGGTGATCTGCGACGACCTGCTTGGCCGCCCGCTGCCCCTGCTGGCAGCCCGTTTCGAACACCCACGGCCCGGCTACCACGCACTCTATGCCGGGGCATTCCAGTGCCCGGTCGGTTTCGACGACGAGGACAATGCCTTTGCCTTCGAACGGCGCTGGCTGGACACGCCGCTGCCGCTGGCAGACCCGATTACCCACAAGGCCATGAGCGAACGCTGCCGGCGCCTGAACCTGGAGTTCACTGGCCGCCAGGCTTGGCTGGGGAGGATTCGCCAACTGCTGGCCCAGCAACTGGATGCAGCGCCCGGGCTGGAAGGGCTGGCGCGGCAGATGAACTGCTCATCGCGCACTCTGCGCCGGCATTTGCAGGCGCTGGGCAGCAGTTATCAACAGCTGCTGGATGAACTGAGGTTCGAGCGGGCCAAGCAGTTGCTGGCTGATGAGCAAATGCCGATCTATCGGATTGCCGAGTGCCTGGGGTTCAGCGAGACCGCCAGTTTTCGGCATGCCTTCCAGCGTTGGAGCGGTGTAGCGCCCAGCCATTTTCGCGGTTGACCTGTACTGGCCCTTTCGCGGGTGAACCCGCTCCCACAAGTACAGTGTTGCACATGAGTGTGTGCAATCGCTGTGGAAGCGGGTTCACCCGCGAAGGGGCCAGTACAGGCCACCAACAAATTCAGCCAATGAGCTTGGCCACATCAATCCCCTTTTGGCCACTTGCGTCGTTCTCCCCCACTGGCCCGCCCATGAAAATGGGCCCACGCCAGTACCCACCGGAGAACAACAATGCTGACGATCTATTCCGATGACCACCGCCTGCACCACGGCCGCTGCGAGCTGATCGACGGCAAGCTGATGCCGTGTTTCGAAATGCCGTCACGCGCCGACCATGTGCTCGACCAGGTAAAGAAGCGCAACCTTGGCGACATCCAGGGCCCCAGCGACTTCGGCCGCGCACCGTTGCTGCGCATCCACAGCGCCGGCTACCTGGATTTCTTCGAAGGCGCCTGGGCGCGCTGGGCCGCACTGGGCCAGGAAGGCGACCTGCTGCCGTTCACCTGGCCCGCACGCACCCTGCGCCAGGTAAAACCCACCGGCCTGCATGGTGAGCTGGGCTACTACAGCTTCGATGCCGGCGCACCGATCACCGCCGGCACCTGGCAGGCCGCCTACAGCGCTGCTCAGGTCGCCCTGACCGCCCAGGCGGCGATCCAGCAAGGCGCACATTCCGCCTTCGCCCTGTGTCGCCCGCCAGGGCACCATGCCGCCGGCGAAGTCATGGGTGGCTATTGCTACCTGAACAACGCCGCTATCGCCGCCCAGGCCTTCCTCGACCAGGGCCGGCGCAAGGTCGCCATCCTCGACGTCGACTACCACCACGGCAACGGCACCCAGGACATCTTCTACAACCGCAACGATGTGTTCTTCGCCTCGATCCATGGCGACCCGCGCGATGAGTTCCCGTTTTTCCTCGGCCATGCCGATGAAACCGGCGAGGGTGCCGGTGAAGGCTGCAACATCAACTACCCACTGCCGGCCGGGAGCGACTGGGCCGCCTGGAGCGCTGCCCTGGAGGACGCCTGCCAGCGCATCGCTGCCTATGACGCCGATGTGCTGGTGATCTCGCTGGGCGTGGATACTTTCAAGGACGACCCGATCTCGCAATTCAAGCTGGATAGCCCGGACTACCTGGAAATGGGCAAGCGCATCGCCCAGCTCGGCAAGCCGACCCTGTTCGTGATGGAAGGCGGCTACGCTGTGGAAGAAATCGGTATCAACGCGGTCAATGTGCTGGAAGGCTTTCAGCACGCCCAGCCAGGAGCCCGGTAATGGTCCGACTCAAGCGTCTGCTCGCCCCGTTCATCGCCGCTACCCTGTTCTCCTGTGCCCTGCACGCCCAGGCCGAACAGCGCACCCTGCGGGTGTACAACTGGTTCGACTACATCACGCCGCAAACCCTCACCGAGTTCCAGAAAAAAAGCGGTGTGAAGCTGGTCTACGACATCTTCGACACCAACGAGGCGCTGGAAGCCAAGCTGCTGACCGGCAACTCCGGGTATGACGTGGTAGTGCCGTCCAACGTGTTCCTCGCCAAGCAGATCGAAGCGGGAGTGTTTCAGCCGCTGGACCGCAGCAAGCTGCCGAACTGGCAGCACCTGGACCCGGCACTGATGAAGCTGATCGAGGCCAACGACCCCGGCAACAAATTTGCCGTGCCCTACATGTACGGCACCGTGCTGATCGGCTTCAACCCGGCCAAGGTCAAGGCTGCGCTCGGCGACAACGCGCCGGTGGACAGCTGGGACCTGATCTTCAAGGAAGAGAACATCGCCAAGCTCAAGCAGTGCGGCGTGGCCCTGCTCGACTCGCCGTCGGAGATCATGCCGCTGGCGTTGCAGTACCTGGGCTTGCCACCGAACAGCGACAAACCGGCTGATTACAAGAAAGCCGAAGCGCTGATGTTGAAGATTCGCCCGCACATCACCTACTTCCATTCCTCGAAATACATGGCCGACATCGCCAACGGCGATATCTGCGTGGCAGTGGGCTACAGCGGCAGCTTCTCGCAGGCTGCCAACCGCGCCGTCGAGGCTAAGAATGGCGTGGTAGTGGACATGCGCCTACCCAAGGAAGGCGCACCGATCTGGTTCGACATGTTGGCGATTCCGAAGAACGCGGCCAACCCGGAAGATGCCCACGCGTTCATCAACTACCTGCTGCGGGCCGAAGTGATTGCGCCGATCAGTGACTTTGTCGGGTACCCGAACCCGAACAAGGATGCGACCGACAAGGTGAGCCCGGCGATTCGCAACAACCCCAACCTGTATCCGACAGCGGAGGCGATGGCCAAGCTTTATACCCTCAAGCCCCTGACGCGGGATGCCGAGCGGGCTCGGACCAGGGCTTGGACGCGGATCAAGTCCGGTACCTGATTTAGAGCCGGGGGCTGCTTTGCAGCCCAATCGCCGGCAAGCCAGCTCCCACAAGAGCTCCACTGTTTCGAAGCAGATGCAGTACCTGTGGGAGCTGGCTGCTTGCCGGCGATCGGGGCGCACAGGGGCCCTATTCACTTCCTCCAGGCCTTGCGCAAGCGCATCAAAGCCTCGGCAATCTCCCCCTCCGGCACCGCAGCAAACCCCAGCACCAGCCCCGCGCGCTTATCCACAGGCTGCTCGCTGTCCACCAGCCAGAAATTGCTCAGCGGCGTCACCTCCACCCCCACCGCTTCAGCCTTGGCCACCAGCTCCTGCTCCCGCGCAAAGTTATCCACATCGACCTTCACATGCAGCCCGGCCGCCACCTCCGGCATGCCGCCCAAACCCGGAATATCCAAAGGCCAGCCAGCCTTCAGCACATTGCGCCGGCTCAACGCCGCCTTGCGCATGCGCCGGATATGCCGCTGGAAGTGCCCCCGGGCCATGAACTCGGCCATCACGCACTGGCTGCTGACCTCCGAATGCCGCACCGCCAGCGCCCTGGCCTGGCTGAACGCCTGTGCCAGTTGCGGCGGCAATACCAGGTAGCCCAGGCGCAACGCCGGAAAGGCGATCTTGCCGAAGGTTCCGACGTACAGCACCCGTCCGTGCCGATCGAGCGCCGCAAGCGGGGCCAAGGGCGCACCGCTGTAACGGTACTCGCCGTCGTAGTCGTCTTCGATGATCCAGCCATCGCTGTGCTCGGCCCAGGCCAGTAGCTCCAGGCGGCGCGCCAGGCTCATGGTCACCCCGGTCGGGTACTGGTGAGCTGGCGTGACATAGGCCAGCCGGCAATCCATCAGTTGCCCGAGCCGGTGACAGTCCATGCCATCCTCGTCCACCGGCACGCCACACAACCTGCCACCGGCCAGCGCAAAGGCATGCCCGGCTGCGCGGTAACCCGGGTTTTCCACAGCCACACCGTCGCCGGGCTGCAACAGCAACTGTGCACAAAGGCTGATGGCCTGCTGCGCACCACTGGTGATCACAATTTGTTCAGCCGTACAACTCAGCCCACGGGAGCGACGCAGGTAGGCCGCGATCAGTTCGCGCAACAACGGCTCGCCTGCCGGGTCACCATAACCCAATTGCGCCGGAGCCGGGTTGCGCCAGAAACCCGCCTGCAGCTTGGCCCAGACGTCGAACGGGAACAGATCGAACGCCGGAATACCGACACGAAAAGCACGCGGGGCACCGCTTCTCGGGGGCTGAAGATGGTTACTTTTCAGGCGCTCCAAAGGCTCGCTGGAACAGCGCTTGCTGGATAAATCCTCAGTATTCTCTGAGGAAAATGTGGATAAGTCTGTTGATAACCACTGGGATAACCCTGTGGATACTTGTGTGGATAGTTTTGCAGTGGAGAGTTTCGGTAACTGGCTGACATAGGTGCCGTCGCCTACCCGGCTTTCGATGTAGCCCTCGGCATATAGCTGGTCATAAGCCCGGACCACGCTGTTGCGTGACAGCGCCAGCATGGCGGCCAAGTCACGAGTGGCCGGTAGCCGCGTGCCACTGCTCAGGCGCCCGTCCAGCACCCGCGCACGTAGCGCCTGGTATAGCTGCTGGCTGAGCCCGCGACGGCGATCGAGGGCGATCCCGGCAGGGTCGAAAGGCAATACGAAGGGGCGCTCGCTCACGGTATTGGACCTATAAAAACAGCTGTCAATGGCTCTTACTATGAACCAATAGCCTGCCTAGGATGGAGCCATATCACAAGGAAACCGAGCATGTACAACAGCAAACCCCATCAGGAACACGACCTCGGGCGCCTGCACCAGCACATGCTCGACACCCGCCTGGCCATCCTGGTCAGCCAGGGCGAACAAGGCCTGCTGGCCACGCACCTGCCAGTGCTGGTCGATATCGCCGAAGGCAAATTCGGCACCATCTATGCCCACCTCGCGCGGGCCAACCCCCAGTGGCACGACCTGAAGCAAGGTGGCGAAGCCCTGCTGGTGTTCCCCGGTGCCGATGCCTATGTCAGCCCCGGTTACTACCCGAGCAAGGCCGACAACCCCAAGGTGGTGCCAACCTGGAACTACCTGGCCGTGCACGCCTATGGTCCTGCCGAAGTGATCCACGAAGCCGAACCATTGCTGGCCATTGTCAGCCGCCTGACCGAGCGCCACGAGCAAGGCCGCGGCGAACCGTGGAACGTCACCGATGCCCCGCGTGACTACCTCGATGGCATGCTCCGAGCCATCGTCGGCATCCGCTTGCCCATCGCCCGCCTGCAAGGCGCGCGCAAGCTCAGCCAGAACCGCTCCGAGCAAGACATTGCCGGCGTGCGCGAAGGCCTGAGCGCCAGCCCCGATTACCTGGATAACCAACTCGCGGCGCACATGCGCCAACTCTGAAGGAATAGCTCATGTCCAGCGTTACCCTGCGCCCTGTCACCACCCAAGACCATGCTGCCTGGCAGGCCCTGTGGCAGGCCTACTTGCACTTCTATGAGTCCGAATTGACCGAGGAGGTCAGCCTCAGCACATGGCAACGCCTGCTCGACCCGAACGAACCGACCCATTCGGCCTTGGCCTGGGTCGATGGCAAGGCAGTGGGCATGGTCAACTTCATCTACCATCGTACCAACTGGAGTATCGGCAACGCCTGTTACCTGCAGGACCTGTACGTAGACAGCATGCAACGTGGCCTGGGTATCGGTCGCCAGCTAATCGAGCATGTCTACGCTGCAGCCAAGGCCGAAAACTGCAGCAAGGTGCACTGGCTGACCCATGAGACCAACGCCACCGCCATCAGCCTGTACCAACAGGTTGCCGAGCGCTCGGGCTTCATCCAATTCCGCAAAGAGTTCTGAACCGAACATGACCGACGCATTGAACTGGAAACCCGCCGCAGCCCCCCAGGCCGAGCCCATCGACGGCCGCTTCATCCGCCTGGAAAAGCTCGACCCGGCGCGCCATGGCGAAGACCTCTGGGAGGTGCTGCAAGGCCCGGCGGCCGACCCGGTGCTGTGGGACTACCTCCCTTATGGCCCATTCACCGAACGTGCCGCCTTCGACCGTTGGCTGGAAGGTAACGCCGCTGGCCGCGACCCGCTGTTCTACACCGTCATCGACCGCCCCAGCGGCCAGGCCCAAGGCATCCTGAGCCTGATGTCGATCGTGCCCGACCACGGCCGCATCGAAATCGGGCACGTCGCCTTCGGCGCCGCCATGCAGCGTACGCCCAAGGGCACCGAGGCGGTGTACCTGCTGGGCAAGCTGGGCTTCGAGCTGGGCAACCGCCGGCTGGAGTGGAAGTGCAACAACGCCAACGCACGCTCCAAGCGTGCGGCTGAGCGGTTTGGCTTTGTCCATGAAGGAGTGTTCCGCAAGCACCTGGTGGTGAAGGACCACAATCGAGATACGGCGTGGTATTCGATTACCGATGAGGAGTGGCCGGCGCTGGCGACCGCGTTCGAGCGCTGGTTGAGTGAAGAGAACCAGCGGCCGCAAGGCCAGGTGCGGACACTTGAGGACTGCCGTAGGGGGTGAACGGCATAACCGATCACGGGCCGGCAGGCCCGCGGTCGGTGCAAGCCCGGTTATCTGATCGGGCTCGCACGCCTGACGACGCCCATCTGCAAACCGAACGGTTTGAATACCGCGTTCAACGATTTGAGCGTGGGGTTACCGTCCCCCTGCTCGATCTGAATGAGCGTTCGCACGGAAATCTTGCACATCAGCGCAAACTGGGTCTGCTGCATCTTTGCAACTTCTACACGCAGGCGGCGAACGGCAGCACCCAGCTCGATTGTGCCGTCGGCAATACCTTCGCGCACGCCATCGATCATCAGACCTCGGGCATCGATGGAAACCGTCATGCCAACCCCCACTCCGCCATTCGGCGCTCAAGCTTGCCCAGCGCAATCGCCGGGTGATTCATCACTACCTCCGGGAGCCCAAGGCCGGACAAGATATTAGGCAATGCCAATAGGTGCCGGGCCTCCTGACGCAGACGCTGGTAAGCCTCATCCGGATCGATGAATTCGGCCAGCGCAACACAGGCTGCCTGCCAGTCGATTTCGCCTGCTCTTTCGATCAAAGCGGGCCACTTCGTCTGTTCACTGGCCACCGTCTCGATGCCAAGCTGCTGCAACGCCCTGTAATAGAGGTACTCGGCCCGCAGGATCTCCTGATCATCGGCCAAGGCCTGTTGCCTGGCGAACTTGATGAACCAATGGCGACAGGCCCTCTCATCCGCAAGCACCGCGTCCGGGTACAGGTGGCCGTTTTTATCTTCGGTCATCAGCAGCTTTGGCGCCTCTCCACCGGCGCCTGTCGCGCCACCTATGGCCGCGCCCTGCTCGTAGGCGTACTCCAGAGTCATGTAATTGGAGCGTGAGTCGGTACATAAAAAAAGGGGAGCATCCGCTCCCCCGAGGTAAACCGCCAGTAGATGAGGGCTTATCTCAGCCTTCGATCTCGATCAGGATCTCGCCCGGTGTCACGCGGTCGCCCTTGGCCACGTGGATGGCCACGATCTTGCCAGCGATACCCGCCTGCACTTCGGTCTCCATCTTCATCGCTTCGGTGATCAGCACAGCCTGCCCGGTCTTGACCATGTCGCCTTCCTTGACCAGCACATCGACGATGTTGCCCGGCATGGTGGTGCTGACGTGGCCCGGGGCGCTGGCCTGCTTGCGCTTGCTGCTGCCGCCACCGACGAATTCGTTGAGCGGCTCGAACACCACTTCTTCCGGCATGCCGTCGATCGACAGGTAGAAGTGGCGCTTGCCTTCGGCCTTCACGCCCACACCGGTGATGTCGACGCGGTAGGTTTCGCCGTGCACGTCGATGACGAACTCGGTCGGTACGCCTTCACCGCTATGAGACGCCACTGCGCCCGCTTCAGGAATTGGCAGCAGGACTTCAGGGGTCAGAGTGCCGGCTTCGCGTTCTTCGAGGAACTTACGGCCAATGTCCGGGAACATGGCGAAAGTCAGCACGTCTTCTTCGCAACGGGCCAGGGCGCCAATATCGGCACGCAGCTTGGCCATTTCCGGCTTCAGCAGGTCGGCCGGGCGCACATCGATCACTTCTTCACTGCCGATCGCCTGACGGCGCAGCTGCTCGTTGACCACGCCCGGAGCCTTGCCGTAACCGCCTTGCAGGTACAGCTTCACCTCGTTGGTGATGGTCTTGTAGCGCTCGCCGGCCAGCACGTTGAAGAACGCCTGGGTACCGACGATCTGCGAGGTCGGGGTTACCAGTGGCGGGAAGCCGAGGTCTTCACGCACGCGCGGGATCTCTGCCAGCACCTCGTTCATGCGGTTTAGGGCGCCCTGCTCCTTGAGCTGGTTGGCCAGGTTGGAAATCATGCCGCCCGGTACCTGGTTGACCTGCACGCGGGTATCCACAGCGGTGAACTCGCTTTCGAACTGGTGGTACTTCTTGCGCACGGCATAGAAGTACAGGCCGATTTCCTGCAGCAGTTCCAGGTCCAGGCCGGTATCGAATTCGCTGCCCTTGAGCGCGGCAACCATCGACTCGGTGCCTGGGTGGCTGGTGCCCCAGGCGAAGCTGGAGATGGCGGTGTCGATGTGATCGGCGCCGTTTTCCACAGCCTTCAGCTGGCACATGGCGGCCAGGCCGGCAGTGTCATGGGAGTGGATGAACACCGGCAGCGACTGCTCTGCCTTCAGTGCCTTGACCAGTTCGCCGGTGGCGAACGGGGTCAGCAGGCCGGCCATGTCCTTGATCGCGACCGAGTCGCAACCCATGGCTTCCATCTGTTTGGCCTGGTTCACGAAAGCTTCGATGGTGTGTACGGGGCTGGTGGTGTACGCGATGGTGCCCTGGGCGTGCTTGCCGGCAGCCTTGACCGCTTCAATGGCCACGCGCAGGTTACGTACGTCGTTCATGGCATCGAAGATGCGGAACACGTCGATACCGTTGACCGCTGCCTTGGCGACGAACGCCTTGACCACGTCGTCGCTGTAGTGGCGGTAGCCCAGCAGGTTCTGGCCGCGCAGCAGCATTTGCAGGCGGGTGTTGGGCAGCGCCGCGCGCAGCTTGCGCAGGCGCTCCCACGGGTCTTCCTTGAGGAAGCGCACGCAGGCGTCGAAGGTGGCGCCACCCCAGACTTCCAGCGACCAGTAGCCGACCTTGTCGAGCTTGTCGCAGATCGGCAGCATGTCTTCGGTACGCATGCGGGTGGCCAACAGGGACTGGTGGGCGTCGCGCAGGATCGTGTCGGTTACGTGAATTTTCTTGGACATTATGGGGTTCCTCACAGGCCTGCGTGGGCGGCGATGGCGGCAGCGATGGCCAGGGCCAGCTCTTCGGGTTTGCGCTTGATCGAGTAGTTGGTCAGTTCAGGGTGGCTTTCGACGAAGCTGGTGTTGAACTGGCCGCTACGGAATTCCGGATTGCGCAGGATTTCCTGGTAGTACGCGGCGGTGGTCTTCACCCCTTGCACGCGCATGTCGTCCAGGGCCCGCAGGCCGCGGTCCATGGCTTCTTCCCAGGTCAACGCCCACACCACCAGTTTCAGGCACATGGAGTCGTAGAACGGCGGAATGGTGTAGCCGGTGTAGATCGCCGTGTCGGTACGCACGCCCGGGCCGCCGGGGGCGTAGTAACGGGTGATCTTGCCGAAGCTGGGCAGGAAGTTGTTCTTCGGGTCTTCGGCGTTGATGCGGAACTGCAACGCGTAACCGCGGTGCTGGATGTCTTCCTGCTTGACCGAGAGCGGCAGGCCCGAGGCAATGCGGATCTGCTCACGGACGATGTCGATACCGGTGATTTCCTCGGTGATGGTGTGCTCCACCTGCACTCGGGTGTTCATTTCCATGAAGTACACCTCGCCATCGGCGAGCAGGAACTCCACGGTACCGGCGTTCTCGTAGTTGACCGCCTTGGCCGCACGCACCGCCAGGTCGCCGATGTAGGCGCGCTGCTCGGGGGTGAGCTGGGGGCTCGGGGCAATTTCGATGAGTTTCTGGTTGCGGCGCTGGATCGAGCAGTCGCGCTCGAACAGGTGCACGACGTTGCCAAAGCTGTCACCGAGGATCTGCGCCTCGATGTGCTTGGGGTTGACGATGCACTTTTCCAGGAACACTTCCGCGGAACCAAAGGCCTTGGTAGCCTCGGAGATGACGCGAGGGAAGTTCTGTTCCAGTTCTTCACGGCTGTTGCAACGGCGAATACCACGGCCGCCACCACCAGAGGTGGCCTTGAGCATGACCGGGTAACCGATGCGGTCACCTTCGCTCAGGGCTTCGTGAATATCGGCAACGTTGCCTTCGGTCCCCGGAGTTACCGGTACACCGGCGGCGATCATGGTGCGACGCGCTTCGGTCTTGTCGCCCATGCGGCGAATGACCTCGGCGGCCGGGCCGATGAACTTGATACCGCGCTCGGCGCAGATCTCTGCCAGTTCAGCGTTTTCCGACAGGAAGCCATAGCCCGGGTGCAGGGCATCACAGCCGGTTTCCACAGCCAGGTTCACCAGCTTGCGCGGGTTCAGGTAACCGGCCAGCGGCTCGGCACCAATGCTGTGGGCTTCGTCGGCGCGCTTGACGTGCAAGGCATGACGGTCGGCATCGGAATAGATCGCGACAGAGCGAATGCCCATTTCGGCGCAGGCACGGACAATCCGAACTGCGATTTCACCCCGGTTGGCGATCAGGATTTTTTTTATCACTGGAGTCTTCCCAAAGCCGTAGGAACAGTCGAGCCGGTTCTACCGGTCGGCGCGTGACCAGACGTTGCTGGCCAGTCGCACATTCACCCTAGCGCTGTAGGTTGATAAACAAAAATCAATATTTGTTAGGGGCTGTATTAGCAAAAGCTTATAGTGCGGTAACAAGGTGTTGCCGAAGGGCGGATAAAAATGCGTAAGTCCTTGATGCGTATGACTTTGCGTCAATTACAGATCTTCAACGAGGTGTGCGATTTGCGTTCGTACAGCCGTGCGGCGGAAGAGATGGCGCTGACGCAACCCGCCGTAAGTCTACAGATCCGCCAGCTCGAAGAGCTGATCGGCCAGCCGCTGTTCGAGTACGTGGGCAAAAAACTCTACCTGACTGAAGCTGCCGAGGCCCTGCAACGCGCCAGCCGCGATATCTTCGGGCGCCTGGAGAGCCTGGACATGCAGTTGTCGGACATGCAGGGCTCATTGCAGGGGCAGTTGAAACTGGCTATCGAATCCAGTGCCAAGTACTTCGTGCCACACCTGTTCGCGGCCTTCAAGCAGCGTCACCCGGAGGTCAACCTGACCCTGACGGTGGTCAATCGCGCCCAGGCCATCCGCCGCCTTTCGGACAACCGCGATGATCTGATCATCATGTCCATGGTGCCGCAGGACATGGGCCTGGAGTTTCTGCCATTCCTCAACAACCCGATCGTCGCGGTGGCGCCGCCCGAGCACCCGTTGTGCAAGCTGGAACAACTGCGCCTGCAGGACCTGGAGCCTCATACCCTGCTGGTCCGCGAACAGGGTTCGGGCACGCGCAAGGCTTGCGAGGAATACTTCAAGGACAAGCGCGTGCATTTCACCCAGACCTTGGAGGTGGCTTCGGCCGACGCCCAGCGCGAGTGCGTGATTGCCGGCCTTGGCATTGCCCTGCTTACCCGCCATGCGGTCAACCTGGAGCTGGCCACCGGGGTGCTGAGGGAGCTGCCTGTGGAGGAACTACCGCTGTACCGCAGCTGGTGCGTGGTGCAGTCCAAGGCCAAACGGCAGTCGCCGGTGGCCTTGGCCTTCCTGGCGTTCATCCGTAGCGAACGTGCACTGATCAGCGCACTGGTTGAGCGTTTTTCGGGGAAGCTGCTGCCGACGCCTGCCAGACCGTGAGCTCTCGCAGCTCGGGGTAGTCCACGAGTTCGCGAAGCAGTTGACGTTGGTCGCAATAGCTCTCGATCGCGCGGCGGTATTCCATGCGGCGCTGATCCTTTTCCTGCTGCTTGCGAGCCTTGGCGCTGGGTTGGTACGTACCGTCGAAGTCACGAGCCATTGCCTGTCTCCCTGATAGGATGCGGGGAGTTTCAGACTGGCTTTGATGGTTTACGGTTTGGCTGTGGAATGGTGACAAAACCGTGAATTTTTACTGCCTGTGCTGGCCCATTCGCGGGCTCGCCCGCTCCCACAGGTACTGTGCACCTGTTGAAATTGGCGCAATCCCTGTGGGAGCGGGCAAGCCCGCGAAGAGGCCAGTGCAGGAAGAATTCAGTCGTCGGTAGCCTTGATCGACTTGGGCGACAAGCGCAGGCTGCGCAAGCTGCGCTTCACGCTCTTCAGGTGGTTGACCAGGCTCGGCCCGCGCGCCATGGCCACGCCCATGGCCAGCACGTCGATCACCACCAGGTGGGCAATACGCGAAGTCAGCGGGGTGTAGATTTCGGTGTCTTCATGCACGTCGATCGCCAGGTTGACCGTCGACAGCTCCGCCAGCGGGGTCTGGCTGGGGCACAGGGTAATCAGGTTGGCGCCGCTCTCACGGACCAGGTTGGCAGTGATCAGCAGGTCCTTGGAACGGCCCGACTGGGAAATGCATACCGCCACATCACCCGGCTTCAGGGTCACCGCCGACATCGCCTGCATGTGCGGGTCGGAATAGGCTGCCGCGCTGAGCAGCAGCCGGAAGAACTTGTGCTGGGCATCGGCCGCTACCGCACCGGAGGCGCCAAAGCCATAGAACTCCACACGCTGCGCCTGGGCCATGGCGGTCACTGCCTGCTGCAGCGCCTGCGGGTCCAGGTGCTCGCGCACTTCCATAAGGGTGTGCAGCGTGGTGTCGAAGATCTTCAGGCTGTAGTCGGCGACCGAGTCGTCTTCATGGATAGCGAACTGGCCGAAACTGGCTCCCGCAGCCAGGCTTTGCGCCAGCTTCAGCTTCAGGTCCTGGAAGCCCGAGCAACCGATCGCGCGGCAGAAACGCACGATGGTCGGTTCGCTGATACCCACGCTGTGCGCCAGGTCGGCCATGGAGCTGTGCATGACGGCAGCCGGGTCGAGCAGCACGTGGTCGGCTACTTTGAGTTCCGATTTGCGCAGCAGGTGGCGCGATTGGGCGATATGTTGCAACAGATTCACAGGCTGGACTCGGTTATGATCGGCTGGCCGGGTTGTAGCTTTCTTGTAGTTATACTACATGGACGCCAACCCGCCCAGTTAAACGAACGTGGAGAGTGGTGGTTTGACTATTCCTTGCGACATTCTGGTCTTCGGCGGCACCGGCGATCTGGCCCTGCACAAATTGCTTCCGGCGCTCTACCACCTGTTTCGCGAGGCCCGTTTGAACAACGCCGTGCGGATCATCGCGCTGGCACGACGCAACTTGCCACGTAACGATTATCTCAAGCTTGCCGAGCGCCATTGCCGGGCACAGATTGCCCGCAACGACTTCGACGAAGAGGTCTGGCAGCGGTTTTCAGCACGAGTCGACTATTTCGCCATGGATGCTTCGCAAAGCGCCGATTTCGGCCGCCTGGCGCGCTACCTGGGCGAGCCCGGCGGCTTGACGCGCATCTTCTACCTGGCCACCGCTCCCAACCTGTTCGTGCCTATTGCCAAGCACCTGCATAACGCCGGCCTGGCCGACGCCGAAGCGCGCATCGTGCTGGAAAAGCCGATCGGCCACTCGCTGGAATCGGCTACCGCCATCAACGAAGCGATTGGCGCAGTGCTGGAGGAAAACCAGGTATTTCGCATCGACCACTACCTGGGCAAGGAAACCGTGCAGAACCTCATGGCCCTGCGTTTTGCCAACGCCCTGCTGGAGCCGGTGTGGCGCAACAACCAGGTCGACCACGTGCAGATCAGCGTATGCGAGACCTTGGGGGTAGAGAACCGCGGCGCCTACTACGACCGCGCCGGGGCGACCCGCGACATGCTGCAGAACCACTTGCTACAGCTGCTATGCCTGGTGGCCATGGAGCCCCCCGCGCAGTTTGAAGCCGAAGCGGTGCGTGACGAGAAGGTGAAGATTCTGCGGGCTCTCAAGCCCATCACTGGCCAGGATGTGCAGGACAAGACCGTACGCGGCCAGTATGGCGCCGGGCGCATCGGCGGCCAGGAAGTGCCGGCCTATTATTTCGAAAAGGACGTCGACAACGACAGTGACACCGAGACCTTCATCGCCATCGAGGCGCACATCGACAATTGGCGCTGGGCGGGCGTGCCCTTCTACCTGCGTACGGGCAAGCGCATGGCACGGCGCTCATCGCAGATCGTC
This sequence comes from Pseudomonas sp. B10(2017), assembly GCF_002113295.1. Lineage (NCBI taxonomy): Bacteria > Pseudomonadati > Pseudomonadota > Gammaproteobacteria > Pseudomonadales > Pseudomonadaceae > Pseudomonas > Pseudomonas sp. B10(2017). The sequence goes on along the minus strand of NZ_NEJU01000009.1, from coordinate 67,775 downwards.
ATCCAGTTCAGGCCGGTGCCCCACGAGCTGTTCAACGGTGGCCAGGTCAACCAGCTGCTGATCCAGTTGCAACCGGACGAACGCATCAGCCTGCGCATGATGACCAAGAGCCCGGGCAAGGGCATGCGCCTGGAACCTGTAGACCTGGATCTGAACCTGGCCCAGGTGTTCAGCCAGACCCGCCGCTGGGACGCCTACGAGCGCCTGCTGCTGGATGTACTGGAGGGTGACTCGACGCTGTTCATGCGCCGCGATGAAGTGGAAGCGGCCTGGGCCTGGATCGACCCGATCATCAAGGGCTGTGAAGAGCACTTCCAGGCACCGCGCCCGTACCCGGCAGGCAGTAACGGGCCGGAGCAAGCCAACAGCCTGCTGGCCAGGCACGGCAGGCACTGGCATAGCTGAAGCACTGCCCTGCTCCCGTGTCAGGCGAAAGGGCAGAAAGTAGCCCCAGCGCGCTGGCGCTACTTTCAACCCTAGACAGGAGCAGACAATGGCTACTATCACCAACCTCGTTGCAATCAACGACATCGCCCACGGCAAGCAGGTTTTCAGGGTTCATGGCACGGTTACGGTCGCCTCCCCGGCCATCGAACCGGTACTGGTCGAGCCCAAGGTGCGCCACAGGGGTGGCTGGGAAGTGCTGGAGCTTCAACTGCTGGATAGCGGCGCAATCACACCGCAGGTGCTGACGGAAAAAACCGTGGTCTTCGAACGTGCAGGCGGCACTGGCTGGAAAACCGTGGAGATAATCCATGCCGACAGTTCGCAGCGCTGCGAAATTCGCACCATCGAGGCGATTGACTGAGCCGCTGCCGGCCAGGTCGCCCGAGCGGTGGCCTGGCACCTGCCATCAGCTCGATGAACGGGCATGCGGCAGGTGAATATTTATACAGTGGAGGTTTGCCCCATTTCCTGCCGCGCCCTAGAATGGCCCGATGCGCACAGACGACCTCTCCCTCCTGCTGAATTCCCTCAACGATGCCCAACGCCAGGCCGTAGCGGCCACGCTCGGGCGTCAACTGGTGCTTGCTGGCGCCGGTTCCGGTAAAACCCGCGTGCTGGTGCACCGCATTGCCTGGTTGATCCAGGTGGAGCAGGCATCGCCGCACTCGATCCTGTCGGTGACCTTCACCAACAAGGCTGCGGCAGAAATGCGCCAGCGGATCGAGCAACTGCTGGGCATCAACCCGGCAGGCATGTGGGTCGGCACCTTCCACGGCCTGGCCCATCGCCTGCTGCGGGCCCACTGGCAGGAAGCACGGCTGGTGCAGAACTTCCAGATCCTCGACAGCGACGACCAGCAGCGCCTGATCAAACGGGTGATGCGCGAGCTGGGCCTGGACGAGCAGAAATGGCCGGCACGCCAGGCCCAGTGGTTCATCAACGGGCAGAAGGACGAAGGTCTGCGCCCACAGCATATCCAGGCCGGGGGCGACCTGTTCCTGTCGACCATGCGCGACGTCTATACCGCCTACGAGCAAGCCTGCGAGCGCGCCGGGGTCATCGACTTCTCCGAGCTGCTGCTGCGCGGCCTGGACCTGTGGCGCGACCATCCGGGCCTGCTGGAGCACTACCAACGGCGCTTCCGCCACGTGCTGGTGGACGAGTTCCAGGATACCAACGCCGTGCAGTACGCCTGGCTGCGCCTGCTGGCGCGCGGCGGTGACAGCCTGATGGCGGTGGGCGATGACGACCAGTCGATCTACGGCTGGCGCGGTGCCAAGATCGAGAACATTCACCAGTACACTGCCGACTTCCCCGACGCCGAAATGATCCGCCTGGAGCAGAATTACCGCTCCACCGGCGGCATCCTCAAGGCTGCAAATGCGCTGATCGCCAATAACAGCGGGCGCCTGGGCAAAGAGCTGTGGACCGACATGGGTGAAGGCGAACCGCTGACCCTGTATGCGGCCTACAACGAGCATGACGAAGCGCGCTACGTGGTAGAAACCATCGAGAGCCTGGTCAAGCAGGGCAATGCACGCAACGAGATCGCCATTCTGTACCGTTCCAACGCCCAGTCACGGGTGCTGGAAGAAGCACTGCTGCGCGAACGCATCCCCTACCGCATCTACGGTGGCCAGCGCTTCTTCGAGCGCGCGGAAATCAAGAACGCCATGGCTTACCTGCGGCTGATCGAAGGCCGTGGCAACGATGCCGCCCTGGAGCGGGTGATCAATGTGCCGCCACGTGGCATTGGCGAAAAAACCGTCGAAGCCATCCGCGAGCACGCCCGCCACAGCCAGCTGTCGATGTGGGAGGCCATGTGCCAGCTGCTCGCCGCCAAAGCCCTGAAAGGCCGCGCCGCCAGTGCCCTGGGTGCGTTCATCGAGCTGATCGAGGGGTTGGCTGCCAAGGTCGTGGACATGCCACTGCATACCATGACCCAGACCACCATCGAGCAGTCCGGGCTGATCATCTATCACCAGGAAGAAAAAGGTGAGAAGGGCCAGGCACGGGTAGAAAACCTTGAGGAACTGGTCAGCGCAGCGCGCAACTTCGAGTCCACCGACGAAGACGCCGACCTCTCGCCACTCTCGGCATTCCTCGGCCACGCCTCGCTCGAGGCAGGCGATGCCCAAGCCGACGAGCATGAAGACAGCGTCCAACTGATGACCTTGCACAGCGCCAAGGGCCTGGAGTTCCCGTATGTGTTCTTGGTGGGCATGGAAGAAGGCCTGTTCCCGCACAAGATGAGCCTGGAAGAGCCTGGCCGTTTGGAAGAGGAACGCCGCCTGGCTTATGTGGGCATCACCCGCGCCATGCGCCAGCTGGTCATGACCTACGCCGAAACGCGTCGCCTGTATGGCAGCGAGACCTACAACAAGGTTTCACGTTTCGTACGCGAAATTCCGGCGGGCCTGGTTCAGGAAGTGCGCCTGTCCAACAGTGTCAGCCGCCCGTTCGGCGGTGCAAAGACGGCCACGAACAGCAACCTGTTCGCAAATGCCAGCATTCCGCAGACCGCCTTTACCCTGGGCCAGCGTGTGCAGCATGCGGTGTTTGGCGAGGGTGTGATCCTGAACTTCGAAGGCTCCGGCGCCCAGGCGCGGGTGCAAGTGAATTTTGCCGAAGGCAGCAAGTGGCTGATGCTGGGGTATGCCAAGCTCGAGGCTATCTAAAAGCCTGCGCAGGTCCTTGTAGGAGCGGCCTTGTGTCGCGATAGGGCCGCAAAGCGGCCCCACCATAGTGGCGTTGACGCTGATATCTTGGGGCTGCTTCGCAGCCCTTTCGTGACACAAGGCCGCTCCTACAAGTCCGTCAAAAGCACGTTGGAACACTCAGGCAAAAGCTAGAAACATTATGTCGCTGGTCATGTGCCCGGGAACCTGTGCACCATGACGCGCGTGCAATCCACAACAGGGGATATCCCATTTATGCAACGTTTTCTTAGCATCGCTCTGGCGCTCTGCGTCGGCCTGACGCTGAGCCTGGACGCCAACGCCAAGCGTTTTGGCGGCGGCAAGAGCTCGGGCTCCGCGCCTATTCACCAGACCCGCCAGGCCACGCCAACCACGCCTGCCGCCGCGCCGACCGCACCTGGCCGTGCCGCTCCGGCCGCCAGCGGTGCTTCGCGCTGGTTGGGCCCTCTGGCCGGCCTCGCCGCAGGCGGCCTGCTGGCTTCCATGTTCATGGGCGACGGTTTCGAAGGTTTCCAGATCATGGACTTCCTGATCGTGGCGCTCATCGCCTTCCTGGTGTTCCGCTTCATCGCAGCGCGCCGTCGCCAGCAGCAGCCACAAATGGCCATGCCGGGCCATGCGCCGATGCAGCGTGAAGCTCACGCACAGCCTGCCCAGCCATCGATCTTCGGTGGTTCGGCTGCACCTGCTGCCGCAGCCGCACCGGTGATCAACGCCCCGGCCTGGTTCAACGAGCAGAACTTCCTGGCTGCTGCCCGTAACCACTTCCAGGCGCTGCAGCAGCACTGGGACGCTAACGAGATGGACAAGATCGCCGAGTTCGTCACCCCTCAGATGCTCGAGTTCCTCAAGCGCGAGCGCGCTGAACTGGGTGATGGCTTCCAGTCCACCTATATCGACAACCTCGAGGTGCAGCTGGACGGTGTCGACGACCGTGCCGACCGTACTGACGCCACCCTGACCTTCCGTGGCGTGTCGAAGAACTCGCGCTTCGACCAGGGCGAAGTGTTCAGCGAAAGCTGGCACATGGTCCGCGCCCAGGGCGAAAACCAGCCTTGGCTGGTGGCCGGTATCCGTCAAAACGGCTAACCGCTGCGTGCTGCACAAAAAACCCCGGGCCTGCCCCGGGGTTTTTGCTTTTGCCAGAGTGGCCTACTAGGGTATAACGCGCAGCGTTGTCATCTAGGTCAGAGGAAGTGAACCGTGGAAGAAGTGATCGAGCAACTCCGTGAAGCCAATGAGCCAGTGCCGGTGCCCCTTGAGCTTCCCGATGAGGACCAGCTGGTCGAGATCGAAGAAGAGCTGTTCATCAACATTCCGTTCGTGTTCAAAGAGTTCCTGCTGACCGTCAGTGACGTGGTTTATGGCTCACTGGAGCCGGTGACCGTTACCGACCCACAGTCGCATACCTACCTGCCAGAAGTCGCCGCCAACGCCTGGGATGCCGGCGTACCACGTGACCTGATTCCACTATGCCAGGACGGCGACAACTACTACTGCGTCGAAGAGGATGGCACCGTGGTGCTGTGGGATGCCGAAGAGCAAATCGTCGGTGAAGACAGCTGGGAATCGGTGTGGCACTGGGCGCGGGATGTCTGGTTGGAGAGCTGATTTCGATCTCTGATCTGGTGCTGCTTGTGCCGGCCTCTTCGCGGGTTTACCTGCGTAGAGGCCGGCACAGAAATGGGAATTTATGGCCTAATGCCACTGGTATAGTTAAGATCGCCAGGCTTTCTGCGCATGACGACATCGCTACCGCTCCATCCCCTCGGACGACGGTGAAATCTTGCGCAGGGAGCATTGCCCCTTCAGTGCGTATTCTCGCGGCTGTTCTCCAGCGTCTCCAGCAAGGCAATCTGCATGCGCGTATGCACGCGGATAAACCAGCGCCACAGCAAGGCCACCACCACCGCAGCCACCACGGCAATCACCAACAGCAGCTCGCTGGTCGGCAGAATGCTCGCCGACAGCGCCGACAGCAGCAGGAAAATTACCAGCAGCGACAAAAGCGGGATTACCTCGGCAATCACACGGCGCACCCGCTGGGTATGCCGCCCGGCCGTTTCCGGCTTGACGCCCATCTCTGCCAGTAGCATCGACAGCGCCTTGAGCTTGCGATAGGCAGCAATCAGGAATGGCAACGACAGCAATAACGCTGCGCCCCAGATCAGTGCTTTCTGTTGGCTGACATCGCTGACCCACTCGCTGAGCCAGTTACCGATACGCCCGGCGAAATAGCCACCACTGAAGAAGATGGCGATCACCAGCGCCAGGTTCACCCCAACCTGCAACAGGATGCGCCGGATCATCGCCGCGAGCATAGCGCCCTCGCCCTGCGGCTGGATGCTGCGCAACCATTCGCCATACAACGACAGCACCCGCGCCAGACGGCTGGGCACTACCTTGCCCAGCTTGAGCGACAGCGGGTCGGCGGCACGGATCAGGTAGGGTGTCAGCAGCGTGGTGATTGCGGATACAGCCACCGCCACCGGGTAGAGGAAGTCGCTGGTCACCTGCAGGGTCATGCCCAGCGCGGCGATGATGAAGGAAAACTCGCCAATCTGCGAAAGCCCCATGCCCACTCGCAGCGATGTACGCCCGTCATTGCCGGCAATGAACGCGCCCATACCGCACGAGAGCATCTTGCCCATCACCACCGCCAGGGTAATGACCACGATCGGCCAGGCATAGTCGATCAGCACCTGGGGGTCGATCATCAGGCCGATGGCGACGAAGAAGATGGCGCTGAACAGGTCGCGTACCGGTTCGATCAGGCTCTCGATCTTCAGCAACTGGCGCGACTCGGCCATGATCGCGCCAATCAGGAAGGCGCCAAGCACCATGCTGTACTCGAGCTTCACCACCAGCAGGCAGAAGCCGAAGCACAGGCCCAATACGGTTATCAGCAGCATCTCGTTGCTTTCGAACTTGGCCACGTAGGCCAGCAGCCGCGGCACCAACAGGATGCCGACGACCAGCGCGACGATCATGAACAGCGACAGCTTGCCGACAGTGGAGAACACCTCGCCCGAGCTGACCGTACCGCTGACGGCGATGCCCGACAGCAGGGCAATGATGCCGATACCGAGGATGTCCTCGACGATCAGCACGCCGAATATCAGCTGGGCGAAACGCTCGTTCTTCATTTTAAGGTCATTGAGCGCCTTGACGATGATGGTGGTCGAGGAAATCGCCAGGATGGCGCCGAGGAACAGCGAATCCATGGTGTTCCAGCCGAACCAGCGGCCAATCTCGAAGCCGATCCAGATCATCAGCACGATTTCCAGAAACGCCGCGATGAACGCCGTGGCGCCTACCTTGAACAGCTTGCGCAGGCTGAATTCGAGCCCCAGGCAGAACATCAGGAAAATCACCCCCAGCTCGGCGAGGGTCTTGATGGTGTCTTCGTCGTGGATCAGGCCGAACGGTGGAGTGTGCGGGCCGATGATGAAGCCGGCGACGATGTAGCCCAGCACCACAGGCTGCTTGAGGCGGTGAAAGAGAATGGTGACCACGCCAGCAACCAGCATAATGACTGCCAGGTCCTGGATAAAGCTGATGGCATGCATGGCGTGATACTCCTTTTCTCGTCCGTTGCCGGGTGCCTGGGCAGACCGCTCCTCCGCCAAGGCAACCCTGAGCGAGCAGCAAGTACATACTGTTTTAATGCAGGAAAAGCCCATGTTGCATGGGTGTAGTCAGGTTAACATCGCACCCCGCCGCAAAAAGGCGGTGCAATATGCAGAAACAGATCGGCTGGAAAAGCGCCGGTGATGGCATGATCGGCGTGACGATGGAGCGTCAGCCAACGTCCCGTACCAGGAAGGCAAATTTCAAAAGAGGGGAACAGAAGTGTCTGCAGATAATGCCCCCCATTCGCCCGATTCAGCGCAACCTCACCGTGAGCACACTATGGAACCTGGAAACGCCCAGCTGAGCATGACCGTCCTGATGACCCCGGACATGGCCAACTTTTCTGGCAACGTACATGGCGGCACACTGCTCAAGTACCTCGACGAAGTGGCCTATGCGTGCGCCAGCCGCTATGCCGGCAGCTATGTAGTCACCCTGTCGGTCGACCAGGTGATCTTCCGCGAGCCCGTGCACGTGGGTGAACTTGTGACCTTCCTGGCATCAGTAAACTACACCGGCAACACCTCGATGGAGGTGGGCATCAAGGTGGTGACCGAGAACATCCGCGAGCGCTCGGTGCGCCATTCCAACAGTTGCTTCTTCACCATGGTCGCGGTCGACGACAACCGTCGCCCGGTGCAGGTGCCGCCGCGCCAGCCGCAAAGCAGTGAAGAAAAGCGCCGCTTCTTGCAGGGCCAGCAGCGCCGACAGATCCGCCAGGAGCTGGAAAAACGCTACCAGGATCTGAAAACCGACGCGATTTAAAGCGCCAGCAGCTGTGCCTCGAAGCGCACCCTTGGGTGCGCGATGCGGTCCTGGGCCCGCACCAGCTGCAGTTCATAGCTGGCACAGGCCTGGGTTTCCAGCAGCACTTCGTGTACCGCCGCAGCGGTGAATTCGAACGCCTGCACCCAGCTGTCGCCAAGCAGGGCTCGGGCCAGGAACAGGCCTGAAGTCAGGTCCCCCACCCCTACCGGCTGCCGCGGGAACGCCAGCAGCGGGCGGCGCAGGTGCCAGCTTTGCTCGGCGGTCACCAGCAGCATCTCGAACTGATCTTCGGCGCGTCCGGGGTAGGCCAGGTGCTTGACCAGCACCACCTGCGGCCCGCGCTGCAGCAGGCTGCGCGCCATGTTCACGCAGTCCTCCAGCGACTGCGCTCGGCGGCCACAGAAGCTGTCCAGCTCCAGCTGGTTGGGGCACAGGATGTCAGCCCTGGCGGCCGCCTCGTCGAGCAGGAACTCGCTGACTTCTGCTGGCACGATGCAGCCCTTCTCCGGGTGCCCCATGACCGGGTCACACAGGTACAAAGCCTTTGGGTTCACCGCCTTTATCCGCTCGACGCCGGCCAGAATCGCCCGACCTTGTTCGGCACTGCCCAGGTAACCGGACAACACCGCGTCGCAATGTCCCAGCTCGCCGATGTTGTAAATACCTTCCACCAACGCAGGAATTTGCGCAGGGGCAAGCACTTCACCCGCCCACTGGCCATACTGTGTGTGATTGGAGAACTGCACGGTATTGAGCGGCCACACGTTGACCCCGATGCGCTGCATGGGAAACACCGCGGCGCTGTTGCCGGCGTGGCCGAACACCACGTGGGACTGAATGGCGAGCAAGTGCGGGGTACGTTTCATGCGGGAGGTTTCCAAAGCTGTTTCAGGGATTGTGCGCAACGCAGTATGAACTTGATTGCCACCTGTACGACAGGCCAGGGACGCAGTTAAGCTGGATCGACCTGTTTGGAGCATATGCAAATGTTGACCCTGGAAAACCTCTTCGTCCTGATGCTGGTCGCCACTGCAGGCGCCTGGTTGTGGCACAACCATGGGTTGCGCGAGAAAGCCCTCGAACGGGTCAAACAGCATTGCGCCAAGCTCGACCTCGAACTCCTCGACGACGCGGTCGCGCTCAAGCGAATCGCCTTTGTCCGTGACGCCAACGGCCGCAAGCGCCTGGCGCGCGTCTACGCCTTCGAGTTCACCGTCACGGGCGAACAGCGCCACCCCGGTACCGTGACCCAGTTCGGCGCCCACAGCGTGCAGATAGAACTGGCGCCCTACCCGTTCGAGATCAAGACCCCACCGCGCACCGACAATGTCATCGAGATGCAGCAGTGGCGCCAGGAGCACAACCGCTGGCGCAATTGATCAGCTGACACGACATTCGCTCAACCCGGCCTGCAGCACTGATTGCGATTGCGGCTGGTCGAAAATCAGCTCGATACGCGTATCCCTGCGCCAGTCGCTGGGCTGCCAGGCGGGCATGCCCCCATTCAGGCCATTGAACGACTGCCAGCCCTCCACGCTGTGGATAACCCCCTTGGCGCGCCGCCATGGCCAAGTGCGCAAGAATGCCTGCAGCCGTTGTGGATAAAACTGCTGGCCAGGGTGCCATCGCCAGCCAATGCTCCAACCCCCATCTCCCTGCTGGGCAAGACAGATAGGCTGGCCGGGATCAGCCCATAGCGCCGGTGGACTTAGAAGATTGTCGGTAATCCTGTTATCCACAACCAAGCTGTCGACCATGCCATGGGTTACATCGGGAAGGTCCGACAAGGGCAGCTTCCCTTGTACGGTCCAGAATATTTTCTTCCCGGATAATTTATTATTTATCAATGACTTATATTTTTCATCCACAACCTCGGATTTGTTCAAGACAATCCAATCAGCAGCATCGAACGCCTGCCGTTGAGCCTTCGGAAGCTGCTCGTTCCGGACCATGGACTGTGCGTCCACGACCATCAGTAATGGCTGTATTTTCAGCACGCCAGCCCAAGGAGGTTGTTGCAACTGAGCAAGCAACTGCAAAGGATGACCCAGCCCGGACGGCTCGATGAACAGCCGGTCAGGGCGGGACTTGCGCAGCAGTCGACCCAGGCCCACCTGGAACGGCATACCATTGACGCAGCACAGGCAGCCACCTGCGACCTCACCGATGGCGATGCCGTCCTCGTCACGGCTTAGCAAGGCCGCATCCAGGCCTACCAGGCCGAATTCGTTGATCAATACAGCCCAGCGCTCATTGGCCGGGCGCTGGGCCAGCAAATGACGGATCAGGGTGGTTTTGCCGGCCCCCAGCGGGCCGGCAATCACGTGAGTTGGAATGTTCTGCAACATGGGGCGGCTTCGGGCGATGTTGATGCCTCACTATGCGCCGTCAGGCCAGCCAGTCAAGGCTGAGCAGCAGGCGCCCCAGCTGCCCCGAGGGCGAACGATGCACCAGGCCCGCACCTTCGTTGCCCTGCCACTTTTCACCTTTGAGCACCGCCACGTCGCCAGATTGCAAGTGCTGTACGTTATCCACAGGCGGCACTGCTGTGTGTAAGTCACCCCGAGGGCTCGCGTCCTCTTTCAACCACTCGCTACCTGGGCCAGCGTAGGTGGTGAGCAGGCGCAGCGGAACGTTATCCACATGGAAGCGCGGGCACATGGGACCTGTCAGTACCCGCAGGCGCAGACCGACCCGCTGCGCACCCACCAGGCAGGTATAGGCCGCCACCAGCCAGGCAACATCCGACACGAATGCCTCATAGCCGTGCAAGTCGGCCGCTTCGCGCAAGAGTTCGGTGAATACCGGCATGCGCTGCTCGTCCACATCGATGATGCGGTGGTCAGCCAAGGGCTGGCCAAGGCTGACCACCAGCGCGGCAAAGTCCTCCAGTTGTGGCGGCAGACGTCGTCGCCATACCGCCAGGTTCACGCCATCCTGCAGCACATCGGTCAGTACCTGCGGTGTCTCGCCAAATACCTGGAAAATATCCACAGGCTTGCGTGCAGGGTTCATGCTGCGGCCTCCTCATGCCATGGACCAAACGGATCGGGCAGGCGCAACCAGCCCATGTGCCCCAGCTCCATTTCCTGATCGGTCAAAAGGCATGCATCGAGTTCTGTGGATAATTTTTCGAAGTCGATATTCTGTCCGATGAACACCAGTTCCTGCCGGCAATCACCGCTCTCGGCAACCCAGTTCTTCAAGATTGCGGCAGTGTTATCCACGTCCTGTGGCCACTGCTCGCGCGGCACGAAACGCCACCAGCGGCCCGCCAGGCCATGGCGCATCATGCCGCCTGCCTGCGACCAGCTTCCGGCTTCCTGGTATTTGCTGGCCAGCCAGAAAAAACCTTTCGAACGCAACAGTCGGCCATTGCTCCAGGGCGTGTGGATAAAGTCGAAAAAGCGCTGTGGATGAAGGGGCCGCCGGGCCTGCCAGGTGGTGGCGGCAATGCCGTACTCTTCGGTTTCCGGCACATGCTCGCCACGCAACTCCTGCAGCCAGCCCGGTGCCTGGGCAGCCTGGTCGAAGTCGAACAGGCCGGTATCGAGGATGCGCTCCAGCGGTACCCGGCCCATGACCATGGGCACGATCTGTGCCCGGGCATTGAGGCTGCGCAGAATGGCCATGAGTTCTTCGCGCTCGTGCTGGCTGATCAGATCGATCTTGCTCAGCAACAGTACATCGGCGAACTCGACCTGTTCGATCAGCAAGTCACTGATCGAGCGCTCGTCCTCCTCACCCAGGGTTTCGCCGCGGCTGGCCAAGCTGTCTGCTGCCTGGTAATCACGTAGGAAGTTCAGCCCATCGACCACGGTGACCATGGTGTCCAGGCGCGCCATGTCGGACAAGCTGCGGCCCTGTTCGTCCCGGAAGGTGAAGGTCTCGGCCACCGGCAGTGGTTCCGAGATCCCCGTGGACTCGATAAGCAGATAATCAAAGCGCCCTTCTTCGGCCAGCCTCGCGACTTCCTCAAGCAGGTCTTCACGCAGCGTGCAGCAGATGCAGCCATTGCTCATCTCCACCAACTTCTCCTCGGCACGGTTGAGGCTCACGTTGCGCTGCACCTCGCTGGCATCGATGTTGATTTCGCTCATGTCATTGACGATGACCGCAACCCGCAGGTTGTCGCGGTTACGCAGTACATGGTTGAGCAAGGTGCTCTTGCCGGCGCCAAGGAAGCCGGACAGCACGGTGACAGGGAGACGGTTGGACATGGCGAAACCTCTTCAGGCGAGCGCATTCGAAACGATGCATTGCACAATGTTATAAAGTAACAATACAATTTCGCCAAGCCGTTCTCGATGGACGCGTGCTCCTCCTCTGTTTGGAATGCCAAATGACCCAGCTCAAGCTCCCCGACATTGCCGCACAAACCCAGGAATACGCCTTGCCTTTGAACTGGGTGGGCATGTGCGGGATCGCCCAACCTGTGCAATTCGAAGGGCGCACAGCAGCTGCTACTGTCGACGCAGGCGTTAGCCTGGTAGACGGAAGCTCACGCGGCATCCATATGTCACGGCTTTATCTCGCCCTGGAGTCTTTGGAGCACCAACCCCTGTCGCCGCTCACAATACGCAAACTGCTGGCTGACTTCCTGAGCAGCCACGAAGGCCTTTCTTCCGCAGCCTATTTGCGTCTGCGCTTCGAGCATCTGCTGAAAAGACCTGCTTTGATCAGCCCATTGGAAGGTTGGAAAAGCTATGCCGTCGCAGTCGACGCAAAAATCGAAAATGAAATGTTCCACGTGGAACTATCCGTTTCCGTCCCTTACTCCTCGACCTGCCCGTGCTCGGCCGCACTTGCACGTCAGCTGATTCAGCAGCAGTTCCAAGCGCATTTCAGCGCCGAGCTGGTCGATAAATCAGCGGTTCTACAATGGCTTGGCAGCGCCGAAGGCATCGTAGCGACGCCCCATAGCCAACGTAGTTACGCGCAAATTCAGGTAAGGCTGCGCAGCAATCAGCAGGTTCTGCCAATCACCGAGCTGATCGACCGCATAGAAGCAAGCCTTGGGACAGCGGTGCAGACCGCAGTCAAGCGCGCAGACGAACAAGCCTTTGCCTTGGCCAACGGCCAGAACCTGATGTTCTGCGAAGACGCCGCGCGTCGCCTGTACAAGGCGCTACGGCAAATAGAATGGAGCACGGCTTTCAAGCTGCGCGTGGAACATGCAGAAAGCCTGCATGCCCACGACGCTGTCGCGGCCAGCCAGTGGCAATGGGACGTCAGCTGCGCGGCTTGACCGAGCCGCAGTCATTGCCCAACCACACGGCACGGGTGTTCATGCTGCCTTGCTGCTGTACACCCGACGCGTTGAACGTACCGTTGACCTGGGTAGTGAATTCCCGGTCACTGAGGAAAGTCGCCTGACCGCTGCCCTGCGCTTTGGGGCAGCTGAATTGAAACTTCCACACATTGCCGGTGCGATCGGTGATCTTCTGGGTACAGCCTGACTTCGGATCCTGCAGCGGGATATCGTTGGTTGCCACCTGTTCTGGCGTGAGGCACGAGCGCACCCCCTTACCCCCAACAGTCACCCCCTGTTTGGCCAGCACCCCTTCCATCATCGCGCGCTGCTCCGGCGGCAGGTTCTTCAACTGGCCGAGCATGAACTCCATGTCAGGTAACGGCTTGCCATCGACCTGCATGTTGCTGGTGGTCAGCTCCCACAAGCCAGGCTGCAACATCTGAGCATGCACCAGCGGGCTGCTCACACCTAGGGCCAACGCCAACAGTGGCAGACGAATCTTCATGGACGAACGCTCCTGAAAAAAAGCCGGCCAAGCGGGCCGGACTGAGCCTTAGACGCCAAATCAACCTGCAGGTTGCAAGGCGGACCGGGAACGTGTTCTGTTACTCAAGTGTACTCGGCAAGCAGGATGCATATGGACTACCACAGCCCCTACTTCTTCGGTTATCTACTCGGCCTGGTTCACCTGCTGGGTATTGTCGCCGCACTGCACGCATTGTTCACCGTGCGCACAGCCCAAGGCGCCATCGCCTGGGCAATGCCGTTGTTTTTCATCCCCTACCTAACCCTGATCCCTTACCTGATCTTCGGTGCGCGCTCGTTCTATGCCTACATCAAGGCCCGGCGCCAAGCTAACCAGGAAATGCATGTGGCCATGGCCAACCTCAACTGGCGGCCTTGGGTAGAAGAAGCACTTACCGCCCGTGAGTCGGAGAGCTATGCGGCGTTGCGTGCCATGCCCAAGCTCGGGCGCATGCCCTGTCTTGCCAATAACGAGGTGAAGCTGCTGATCGATGGCAGGGCCACATTCGACGCAATATTCGCAGCCATCGAAAAAGCCCGCGAAGTGGTGCTGGTACAGTTCTTCATCATCCATGACGACAGCGTTGGCAAAGCGCTGCAACAACTGCTGCTGCGCAAGGCCGCCGAGGGGGTGCAGGTGTTCGTGCTGTATGATCGCGTCGGCAGCCATGCCTTGCCGGCAAGCTACAGCCAACTGCTGCGCGACGGCGGTGTACAGATTCATGCCTTCGCAACCCGTCGTGGCTGGTTCAACCGCTTCCAGGTGAACTTCCGTAACCACCGCAAGATCGTGGTGGTGGATGGCCTGCTCGGTTTCATCGGCGGGCACAACGTGGGCGATGAGTACCTCGGTGGCCACCCGCAGCTCTCACCCTGGCGCGACACCCATGTGCAGATCAGCGGGCCGGTGCTGGCCTGCCTGCAGGAGTCGTTTGCCGAGGACTGGTACTGGGCCACACGCCAGCTACCGCCCCTGATTCTGCCGGACGCCTACCCGGACAACGGCGTGCTGTGCCAAGCCTTGGCCAGCGGCCCGGCCGACCCACAGGAAACCTGCTCGCTTTTCTTCCTTGAGGCGATCCATTCAGCCACCCGCCGCGTGTGGATCACCAGCCCGTACTTCATCCCCGACGAGGCAGTGTTCGCCGCGTTGCGTTTGGCGGTACTGCGTGGGGTCGATGTGCGAGTGCTGATTCCGTCACGCCCAGACCATCGCATCGTCTATGCCGCGTCCAGCCTTTTCGCCTTCGAAGCGGTACGTGCAGGTGTACGCATGTTCCGCTACCAACCGGGCTTCCTGCATCAGAAAGTGGTTCTGGTGGATGACGATGTCAGCGCGATCGGCAGTGCCAACCTGGACAACCGCTCTTTCCGCCTCAACTTCGAAATTACCCTGCTGACGGTTGACCGCGGCTTTGCAGACCAGGTCGAAAACATGCTGAACAATGACTTTGAACAGGCACGGGAAATTACCGCGGAGGACAGCCGTGATACTCATCGGCTGCAGCAACTGGGGATGCGGATTGCTCGGCTGATTTCGCCGATTCTGTGAAGCGTACGCGACCTCGCAAGATATCGCCGCCCTTGTGAGAGCGGGTTTACCCGCGAAGACGTCAGTAGCTGTACCGACGCATTCGCGGGTAAACCTGCTCCCACAGGGTATGGTGCCGCGCTTGCGCGCTCTTGAGCAATTCAGCGATACAAGTCTTCACGCGTCCAGGGCAGATCATGGTGGCCATCGGCGTAAGGCTTCACGGCCAGAATCTGATGCAGGTTGATCCACCCCTTCTGGAAGGCATAGGCACACCCGGCCAGATACAGGCGCCAGATGCGCAAGGTCTTCTCGGGCACCAGCGCCGCCGCCTTGTGCAACTGGTTCTCCAGGTTCTCGCTCCAGTGGTGCAAGGTCTTGGCGTAGTGCAAACGCAGGCTTTCCACGTCTACCACCTCCAGCCCCGCCTCACAGATGCTGGCACTGATCATCGACAGGTGCGGCAGCTCGCCATGGGGGAACACGTAGCGATCGATGAACTCACCAGCTCCACGCCCGACCGGGCGGCCATCGACGTGCTTGGCGGTGATACCGTGATTCATCACCAGGCCGCCTTCCCTCACGGCACCGAACAGCTTCTGGCTATACAGCGCCAGGTTGGCATGCCCGACATGCTCGAACATGCCGACGCTGACAACCTTGTCGAAGCGGCCATCCTGAGGCAGGTCGCGGTAGTCGAGAATCTGCAGGTCGACCTTCTCAGCCAGCCCCTCGGCCTTAACCCGCTCACGGCCGAGCTTGAGCTGCTCCTTGCTCAAGGTGATACCAAACACCTTGGCGCCATACTCACGAGCAGCGAAACGCGCCAGCCCGCCCCAGCCGCAGCCTACGTCGAGCAGGTATTCACCCGCTTCCAGGCGCAGCTTGCGACACAAATGATCGAATTTGTCCTGCTGTGCCTGATCCAGCGTATTGTCCGGCTCGCGGAAGTAGGCGCAAGAGTAGGCCATGTCCTGATCCAGCCATAGCTGATAGAACGCATTGGAAACATCGTAATGGTAGGAAATGGCTTCGGCGTCGGTGCTCTTGTCATGGGCCAGGCGCTGCGGTGGGGTTTCGTCCTCATCGGTCAGCAGCGCTTCGCTGAGCTCATCGCATACGCGGATGGCTTCACCAATATCGCCCTCCAGCTCCAGCTTGCCCTCGACGAATGCCGTGCCCAGCTGGTCCATGCTCGGGTGGCTCAACTGGCTGATCAGCTGTGGCTCCTTGACCAGGATAGTGACCTGCGGGCTAGGCCCCAGATCGAACTGGTTACCGTCCCACAGTTTCAGCCGCAGCGGCAGGTGCAGGCTCTGCAGTGCCGGTGGAAGTTGCGCAAGCATGAACGACCCTCCTGTCCGTATTTGGCCACGACGCCTGATATTTCGAACGTCGCCGGATCAGAGTAGTTCATTCGTGGGATGTTTCCTCTAAACGAGACCATGGTCTAGAGCCAACTGATCTTATCCCCATATCAGATTGTATACAATTTTTGCATCTCAGCTTAACCTTGTGCCCCCTCTTGTGCTTCTTCATCCTGGAGTTGAACCCATGAAATCCTATGACGTGGTGATCATCGGCGGTGGCCCTGGCGGTTATAACGCAGCCATCCGTGCCGGCCAGCTGGGCCTGAGCGTAGCCTGCGTGGAGGGCCGCTCCACCTTGGGCGGCACCTGCCTTAACGTGGGTTGTATGCCCTCCAAGGCGTTGTTGCATGCTTCCGAGCTGTACGAAGCCGCCATTGGTGACGAGTTCGCCCACCTCGGTATCGAAGTCAAACCTACCCTCAACCTCGCCCAGATGATGAAACAGAAGGACGAGAGCGTGACCGGCCTGACCAAGGGCATCGAGTACCTGTTCCGCAAGAACAAGGTCGACTGGGTCAAGGGCTGGGGTCGCCTGGACGGCGTCGGCAAGGTGGTGGTGAAGGCTGAGGACGGTAGCGAAACCACACTACAAGCCAAGGATGTGGTCATTGCCACCGGCTCCGAACCTACGCCCCTGCCGGGCGTGATCATCGACAACCAGCGCATCATCGACTCGACTGGCGCGTTATCGTTGCCGCAGGTGCCCAAGCATCTGGTCGTCATCGGCGCCGGCGTGATCGGCCTCGAGCTGGGTTCGGTATGGCGCCGCCTGGGCAGCCAGGTCACGGTCATCGAATACCTCGACCGCATCTGCCCGGGCACTGACGAAGAAACCGCCAAGACCCTGCAGAAGGCCTTGGCCAAGCAAGGCATGGTGTTCAAGCTGGGCAGCAAGGTGACACAGGCCAGCGCCGGCGCCGATGGCGTTAGCCTGACCCTGGAGCCGGCCGCCGGCGGCACCGCAGAAACGCTGCAGGCTGACTATGTACTGGTCGCCATCGGCCGCCGCCCCTATACCAAAGGGCTGAACCTGGAAAGCGTGGGCCTGGAGACCGACAAGCGCGGCATGCTCGGCAACAATCACCACCGCACTTCCGTGCCGGGTATCTGGGTGATTGGCGACGTCACCTCCGGCCCGATGCTGGCGCACAAAGCCGAAGACGAAGCGGTTGCCTGCATCGAACGCATCGCCGGCAAGCCTCACGAGGTCAACTACAACCTTATCCCTGGTGTGATCTACACCCGCCCGGAGCTGGCTACCGTGGGCAAGACCGAAGAGCAGCTCAAGGCCGAAGGGCGTGCCTATAAAGTCGGCAAGTTCCCGTTCACGGCCAACAGCCGCGCCAAGATAAACCATGAGACCGAAGGCTTCGCCAAGGTCATCGCCGATGCCGAGACCGATGAAGTGCTGGGTGTGCACCTGGTAGGCCCAAGTGTCAGCGAGATGATCGGCGAGTTCTGCGTAGCCATGGAGTTCTCGGCCTCGGCGGAAGACATCGCCCTTACTTGCCACCCCCACCCGACCCGCTCCGAGGCCTTGCGCCAGGCAGCGATGAATGTGGACGGGATGGCGATGCAGATCTGATGCGAGATAGCCGGGGGCTTCCTTACTGCCCATCGCGACAAGGCCGCTACAGGAAAACGAGATTCCGTAGCGGCCTTTCGCGATGGGGCGCGGAAAGCGCCCCTGGCTTCTGGCTTACTCGACCGTAACCGACTTGGCGAGGTTACGTGGCTGGTCCACGTCGGTGCCCTTGAGCACCGCCACGTAGTAAGACAGCAACTGCAGCGGGATGGTGTACAGGATCGGCGCCAGGGCGTCGGCGATGTGCGGCACCTTGATCACGTGGGTACCTTCGCCATTGGTCATGCCGGCCTGCTCATCGGCAAACACTACCAGCTCGCCACCACGGGCGCGTACTTCCTGCAGGTTGGATTTCAGCTTCTCCAACAGTTCGTTGTTCGGCGCAACGGTTACCACTGGCATGTCGCTGTCCACCAGCGCCAGCGGGCCGTGCTTCAGCTCGCCTGCCGGATAGGCTTCGGCGTGGATGTAGGAGATTTCCTTGAGCTTGAGTGCACCTTCCATCGCCACCGGGTACTGCGCACCACGGCCGAGGAACAGGGTGTGGTGCTTGTCGGCGAACAGTTCGGCGATCTTTTCGACGGTAGCGTCCATGGCCAGGGCTTCGCCCAGGCGGGCCGGCAGACGGCGCAGTTCTTCGACCAATTCGGCCTCTACACCGGCTTCCAGGGTACCGCGCACTTGGCCCAGAGCCAGGGTCAGCAGCATCAACGAAACCAGCTGGGTGGTGAAAGCCTTGGTCGAGGCCACGCCGATTTCCGGGCCGGCCAGGGTCAGCAGGGTCAGGTCCGACTCACGCACCAGCGAGCTGATACCGACGTTGCAGATCGCCAGGCTGCCGAGGAAGCCCAGCTCCTTGGCGTTGCGCAGCGCGGCCAGGGTGTCGGCGGTTTCGCCAGACTGCGAGATGGAGACGAACAGGGTGTCCGGCTGCACTACCACCTTGCGGTAACGGAACTCGCTGGCCACCTCGACCTGGCACGGGATGCCAGCCAGGCTTTCCAGCCAGTAACGGGCGACCATGCCGGCGTGGTAGCTGGTACCGCAGGCAACGATCTGCACGTTGCGCACCTTTGCGAACAGTTCGGCAGCCTGCGGGCCGAAGGCCTGGACCATCACGTTGTCCTTGCCCAGGCGGCCTTCCAGGGTGCGCTGCACCACGCTTGGCTGCTCGTGGATTTCCTTGAGCATGAAGTGGCGGTAGGCACCCTTGTCGGCAGCTTCGGCACCTTCGTGGTACTGCACGGTTTCGCGCTGGACCTTTTGGCCATCCTGGTCCCAGATGGAGACCTGGTCACGGCGAATTTCAGCGATGTCGCCTTCTTCCAGGTACATGAAGCGGTCAGTGACCTGGCGCAGGGCCAGTTGGTCGGACGCCAGGAAGTTCTCGCCCAGGCCCAGGCCGATGACCAGAGGGCTACCACTGCGTGCGGCTACCAGGCGGTCAGGCTGCTTGGCACTGATCAGAGCCAGGCCGTAAGCACCATGCAGGCGCTTTACCGCGGCCTTCAGGGCATCAGCCAAGTCCGGAATGCTTTTCAGGGTGTGGTGGATCAGGTGGACGATGACTTCGGTATCGGTCTGTGAAGTGAAGACATAGCCAAGGCCCTTCAGCTCTTCGCGCAGTTCTTCGTGGTTCTCGATGATGCCATTGTGCACCACGGCCACTTCATTGCCCGAAAAGTGCGGGTGGGCGTTGCCCTCGGTCGGCGCACCGTGGGTGGCCCAGCGGGTGTGGGCAATGCCCAGCTGGCCGGCCAGTGGCTCGGCGGCAACAGCGGCCTCCAGTTCACTGACCTTGCCGATACGACGACGGCGCTGCAGTTCACCGTTCTGGGTGAGGACAGCCAGGCCGGCGCTGTCGTAGCCGCGGTACTCAAGGCGCTTGAGACCTTCGATCAGGATGGCTGTGATGTTGCGCTCGGCGACGGCACCAACGATTCCACACATGGTTTATTGCTCCTGGCTGATCGCGGCGCAGATCAGGTTGATGCCGCGGGCTTGAATTTGTTCGCGTGCCGCTGCGGGCAGGCGTTCGTCAGTAATGAGAGTGTGTACGCTGCCCCAGGGCAGCTCGAGGTTGGGGATTTTGCGCCCTACCTTGTCCGATTCGACCATCACGATCACTTCACGAGCGACTTCGGCCATGACCCGGCTCAACCCAAGGAGTTCGTTGAAGGTGGTGGTACCGCGGCCGAGGTCGATGCCGTCGGCACCGATGAACAGTTGGTCGAAATCGTAGGAGCGCAACACCTGCTCGGCCACCTGGCCCTGGAACGACTCGGAATGCGGGTCCCAGGTGCCACCGGTCATCAGCAGCACCGGCTCGTGTTCGAGGTCGCAGATGGCGCGGGCCACGTTCATCGAATTGGTCATCACCACCAGACCAGGGTGGCGCCCCAGTTCGGGGATCATGGCTGCCGTGGTGCTGCCACTGTCGATGATGATGCGCGCATGTTCGCGGATACGTGCCACCGCAGCGCGGGCGATAGCCTTTTTATAGGAAGACACCGGTTGGGCAGGTTCACCGAGCAGCTCTTGTGGCACCGGGACCGCGCCACCGTAGCGCCGTAGCAACAGGCCGTTGGTTTCGAGGGCAGCAAGGTCCTTGCGGATGGTGACTTCCGAGGTAGCGAAACGCTTGGCCAACGCGTCCACACTGACCTCGCCCTGCTCGCTGAGCAAAGCCAGGATGTTGTGCCGCCGCTGTGGGGTGTTTCGTTTCGACATGAGCGCTTAAGTTTCGATTCGAAAGATAATGATGGCAATCAAAACCTAAGATGAGCGATTCGTCAAGTTGTGGATAAACCCCAACGGAAAATGGGCACCCTGTGGGAGCGGGTTCACCCGCGAAGAAACCAACGCAATGATATGGCACCGGCTTCGCCGGTGTTCGCGGCTGAAGCCGCTCCCGCAGAGATCGTGCCAGCCCTTAGAGACGATTCGCCAAAAAAAGCCGACTTATTCACATAAGTCGGCTTTCGATCGAAACAGCTGTGTATAACTCAGCTCTTCTTTATCTTTTCCGGCCGCTTCCAGCCCGAGATGTTGCGCTGGCGCGCACGAGCCACTGCGAGGTCGCCTGCTTCCACAGTCTGGGTAATGGTCGAACCGGCAGCAGTGGTCGCACCAGCCTTGATTTCCACAGGCGCTACCAATGAGTTGTTCGAGCCGATGAAGACGTCCTCGCCCATCACTGTCTTGAACTTGTTGGCGCCATCGTAGTTGCAGGTGATGGTGCCGGCGCCGATGTTGGTCCGTGCACCGATTTCGGCATCGCCCAGGTAGGTCAGGTGACCGGCCTTGGCGCCTTCCCCGAGGTGGGCGTTTTTCAGTTCGACGAAATTACCCACATGGGCCTTGGCGTCCAGCACACTGCCCGGGCGCAGGCGGGCGAACGGGCCGGCATCGCTGCCCTCGCCCATCACGGCGCCTTCGAGGTGGCTGTTGGCCTTGACCACTGCGCCTTTGCGCAGGGTGGTGTTCTTGATCACGCAGTTAGGGCCGATCTGCACATCGTCCTCGATGACCACCTTGCCTTCGAGAATCACGTTGATGTCGATCAGCACGTCGCGGCCAACGGTCACTTCACCGCGGAGATCGAAGCGCGCCGGGTCGCGCAGGGTCACACCCAGGGCCATCAGGCGACGGCCTTCGCGCATCTGGTAGTGGCGCTCCAGTTCGGACAGCTGGCGACGGTCGTTGGCGCCTTGCACTTCCATCGGGTCGTGCGGCTGTTCGGTAGCCACCACCAGGCCATCGGCCACAGCCATGGCGATGACGTCGGTCAGGTAATACTCGCCCTGGGCGTTGTTGTTCGACAGGCGGCCCATCCAGTCGGCCAGGCGCGCGGCTGGCAGTGCCAGGATACCGGTGTTGCCTTCCTTGATCGCTCTCTGCGCATCGTCGGCGTCCTTGTGCTCAACGATGGCCGTCACCTTGCCCTGCTCATCACGCACGATGCGGCCATAGCCGGTCGGGTCGTCGAGGGTCACCGTGAGCAGGCCCAGCTGCTGCTCGTTGGCCTTGGCCAGCAGACGCTGCAGGGTTTCCACTTCGATCAACGGAACATCACCGTACAGCACCAGTACGGTTTCGGCGGTCAAGGCCGGTAGTGCCTGGGCAACAGCATGGCCGGTACCCAGCTGCCTGTCCTGCATGACAAAGTTCAGGTCGTCGGCGGCCAGGCGCTCGCGAACCAGCTCGGCACCATGGCCAATGACCACATGAATACCTTGCGGCTGCAGCTGGCGCGCGCTGTGGATAACATGGCCGAGCATGGAGTTGCCGGCCACCGGGTGCAGCACCTTGGGCAGCGCCGAGCGCATTCGGGTGCCTTGGCCGGCGGCGAGAATAACGATATCGAGTGACATTACTGGCTACCAATCCTGGGTGGTCAGTGAAATGACCGGGAGGGAGAAATCAGAAAAAGAAAAAGGGTAGCCGAGGCTACCCTTTTACTCAATCGCAACAGAAGTTATCAGCCGAGGGCCGATTACTTGCCTCTGCGCATTTGCTGGACGGTACGCAGCTGAGCTGCGGCTTCGGCCAGACGTGCGGCGGCGGCGCCGTAGTCGAAGTCCGCGCCTTTCAGATTCAGGGCGTTCTCGGCAGCCTTGAGGGCTTCCTGAGCCTGAGCTTCATCCAGGTCTGCAGCACGTTGCACGGTATCGGCAAGCACCTTGACCATGTTCGGCTGAACCTCGAGGAAACCACCAGAGATGTAGAACACCTCTTGGGCGCCACCCTGCTTGGTCAGCGTGATCGGACCAGGCTTGAGATTGGTGATCAGCGGCGCGTGGCCCGGAGCGATACCAAGATCACCCAGGTTACCGTGCGCAACTACCATCTCGACCAGGCCGGAGAAGATCTCTCCTTCCGCGCTGACGATATCGCAATGGACTGTCATAGCCATCTGCTTGCCTCAACCTGATAGCGCCCCTCGCGGGGCGCAGGAATTACAGTTTCTTGGCTTTCTCGATCGCTTCGTCGATGCTGCCGACCATGTAGAACGCTTGTTCTGGCAGGTGGTCGTAGTCACCTTTGAGGATGCCGCTGAAGCCAGCGATGGTGTCTTTCAGGGAAACGTACTTGCCTGGCGAACCGGTGAAGACTTCGGCCACGAAGAACGGCTGCGACAGGAAGCGCTGGATCTTACGAGCACGGGCTACCAGTTGCTTGTCGGCTTCGGACAGTTCGTCCATACCCAGGATCGCGATGATGTCCTTCAGCTCTTTGTAGCGCTGCAGAACATACTGAACCTGACGGGCAGTTTCGTAGTGTTCGTTGCCGATCACGTTCGGGTCCAGCTGGCGCGAAGTCGAGTCCAGTGGATCGACCGCTGGGTAGATACCCAGGGAGGCGATGTCACGGGACAGAACGACGGTGGCGTCCAAGTGGGCGAAGGTAGTGGCTGGCGACGGGTCGGTCAGGTCGTCCGCAGGTACGTATACGGCCTGGATCGAGGTGATCGAACCTTCTTTGGTCGAAGTAATACGCTCTTGCAGAACGCCCATCTCTTCGGCCAGGGTTGGCTGGTAGCCTACTGCGGAAGGCATACGGCCCAGCAGTGCGGATACTTCGGTACCGGCCAGGGTGTAACGATAGATGTTGTCGACGAACAGCAGAACGTCGTTACCTTCGTCACGGAACTTCTCAGCCATGGTCAGGCCGGTCAGCGCTACGCGCAGACGGTTTCCTGGTGGCTCGTTCATCTGACCGTAGACCAGCGCTACCTTGTCGAGAACGTTGGAGTCCTTCATCTCGTGGTAGAAGTCGTTACCCTCACGAGTACGCTCACCCACACCGGCGAACACGGAGTAACCGCTGTGCTCGATGGCGATGTTACGGATCAGTTCCATCATGTTAACGGTCTTGCCAACGCCGGCACCACCGAACAGACCAACCTTACCACCCTTGGCGAACGGGCAAACCAGGTCGATAACCTTGATGCCGGTTTCCAGCAGGTCGTTGCCGCCTGCCTGGTCAGCGAAGGAAGGAGCCTTCTGGTGGATACCACGACGCTCTTCTTCGCCGATCGGGCCAGCTTCGTCGATCGGGTTGCCCAGAACGTCCATGATACGGCCCAGAGTGGCCTTACCAACAGGAACGGAAATGGCAGCGCCGGTGTCGACGACATCCAGACCGCGCTTCAGGCCTTCGGTAGAGCCCATCGCAATGGTACGAACCACGCCGTCGCCCAGCTGCTGCTGAACTTCCAGGGTGGTTTCCGCGCCTTGTACTTTCAGCGCGTTGTAAACACTCGGCACGACGTCGCGTGGGAATTCCACGTCGATGACGGCGCCGATGATTTGAACGATACGTCCGCTACTCATAGCTGGATCCTCTGAATTTTTGAACCGTTAAACCGCGGCAGCGCCGCCGACGATTTCCGAGATCTCCTGGGTGATCGCAGCCTGACGCGCCTTGTTGTAGATCAGCTGGAGTTCGCTGATCAAATCACCGGCGTTGTCTGTGGCGTTCTTCATGGCGATCATCCGGGCCGCTTGTTCAGCAGCGTTGTTCTCGACCACCGCCTGGTACACCTGCGACTCCACGTAACGCACCATCAAGCCGTCCAGCAGCTCTTTTGCGTCGGGTTCGTACAGGTAGTCCCAGTGATGCTTGAGATCCTGATCCGGGGTTGCCACCAACGGTACCAATTGCTCGACCGTCGGTTTTTGGGTCATGGTGTTGATGAACTTGTTCGAAACCACCGAGAGGCGATCGATGCGGCCATCCAGGTAGGCGTCCAGCATCACTTTGACGGAGCCGATCAGATCGTTGATCGATGGCTCTTCGCCCAGGTGGCTGATCGCGGCTACGACGTTGCCGCCAAAGATGCGGAAGAAAGTCGCACCCTTGCTGCCGATCACGCACAGGTCGATTTCCACGCCCTGTTCGCGGTTTTCGTTCATGTCCTTGACCAGGGCCTTGAACAGGTTGGTGTTCAAGCCACCGCACAGACCACGGTCACTGCTCACCACGATATAACCGGCGCGCTTTACAGGGCGCTCGATCATGAACGGGTGGCGGTATTCCGGGTTGGCGTTGGCCAGATGACCGATCACCTGGCGGATACGCTCCGCGTAAGGACGGCTAGCAGCCATGCGCAGTTGTGCCTTGCGCATCTTGCTGACCGCCACTTTCTCCATGGCGCTGGTAATTTTTTGCGTGCTTTTGATGCTCGCAATCTTACTGCGAATCTCTTTTGCGCCTGCCATGTATCACCTATCAGGTTAGCAAGCGGGGGCCGCAGCCCCCGCTGCGGCTTACCAGGTCTGGGTGGCCTTGAACTTCTCGATACCGGCTTTCATGCCAGCGTCGATTTCGTCGTTGAAGTCACCCTTCACGTTGATCTTCGCCATCAGTTCGGCGTGATCACGGTTGAAGTAGGCGATCAGAGCTTGCTCGAAGCTACCGACCTTGTTGACTTCTACGTCGGTCAGGAAACCACGCTCAGCGGCGTACAGCGACAGAGCCATGTCCGCGATGGACATTGGCGCGTACTGCTTCTGCTTCATCAGCTCGGTAACGCGCTGACCATGCTCCAACTGCTTGCGGGTCGCTTCGTCCAGATCGGAAGCGAACTGGGCGAATGCAGCCAGTTCACGGTACTGAGCCAGAGCGGTACGGATACCACCGGACAGCTTCTTGATGATCTTGGTCTGAGCGGCACCACCTACGCGGGATACCGAAACACCGGCGTTCACTGCAGGGCGGATGCCCGAGTTGAACATGGCCGATTCCAGGAAGATCTGACCGTCGGTGATGGAAATCACGTTGGTCGGAACGAACGCGGAAACGTCGCCAGCCTGGGTTTCGATGATCGGCAGGGCGGTCAGGGAACCGGTCTTGCCAGTGACTGCGCCGTTGGTGAACTTCTCGACGTACTCTTCCGAAACGCGCGATGCACGCTCCAGCAGACGGGAGTGGAGATAGAACACGTCACCTGGGTACGCTTCGCGTCCTGGTGGACGACGCAGCAGCAGGGAGATCTGACGGTAGGCAACGGCCTGCTTGGACAGGTCATCGTAAACGATCAGGGCGTCTT
The DNA here is from genome assembly GCF_002113295.1 of Pseudomonas sp. B10(2017). NCBI lineage: Bacteria > Pseudomonadati > Pseudomonadota > Gammaproteobacteria > Pseudomonadales > Pseudomonadaceae > Pseudomonas > Pseudomonas sp. B10(2017). Next base: position 41,910 of record NZ_NEJU01000009.1, on the reverse strand, counting down.
CGCCGCGGTCACGGAAGTACTCGCCCATGGTGCAGCCGGCATAAGGAGCCAGGAACTGCAGCGCGGCCGATTCCGAGGCGCTGGCAGCAACAACGATGGTGTTGGCCAGGGCGCCGGCTTCTTCCAGCTTGCGCACAACGTTGGCGATGGTCGACTGCTTCTGGCCTACGGCCACGTATACGCAGAAGATACCGCTGTTTTTCTGGTTGATGATCGCGTCGACCGCCATGGCGGTCTTACCGATCTGACGGTCACCGATGATCAGCTCGCGCTGGCCACGGCCAACCGGGATCATGGCGTCAACCGACTTGTAGCCAGTCTGTACAGGCTGGTCTACCGATTTACGCCAGATAACACCCGGAGCGACCTTTTCGACCGCGTCGGTTTCGGTGGTGGCCAGAGGACCTTTGCCATCGATCGGGTTACCCAGAGCGTCGACGACGCGGCCCAGCAGGCCTTTGCCGACCGGAACTTCCAGGATGCGACCGGTGCACTTGGCGCTCATGCCCTCGGCGAGGGAGGTGTACGCACCCAGTACCACCGCACCTACGGAGTCTTGCTCCAGGTTCAGTGCCATACCGTATACGCCGCCCGGGAACTCGATCATTTCGCCGTACATAGCGTCGGCCAGACCGTGGATCCGTACGATACCGTCGGAAACGCTTACGACGGTACCTTCGTTACGGGCTTGGGAGCCGACATCGAGCTTCTCGATGCGACCCTTGATGATTTCACTAATTTCGGAAGGATTGAGTTGCTGCATTGCTCTGCTGCCCCTTCAAACTCAAGATTTCAATGCTTCGGCCAGTTTCGCGATCTTGCCGCGAACCGAGCCATCGATTACCAGGTCGCCGGCGCGGATGACGACGCCGCCGATCAGGCTGGCATCCTCCGACGCGTGCAGGCGCACTTCCCGGCTGAGCCGTGCACTGAGAACCTTGGCGAGTTTGTCTTGCTGTTCTTGGTTCAACGCAAAAGCACTGGTGACTTCCACGTCCACGGATTTCTCTTGCTCGGCCTTGTACAGGTCGAACAGGGCGGCAATCTCCGGCAGAAGCAGGAGACGGTCGTTTTCCGCGGCAACATGAATGAAATTCTGTGCCTGTGCATCGAACTTGTCACCGCACACTTCAATGAATGCGGCGGCCTTTTCTGCGCTTGTCAGTCGCGGGGCCTTGAGCAGGCGCTGCATGGTGTCGTCTTCCGACACCGCAGCAGCCAGGCCGAGCATGGCTGACCAATTGGCCAGTTGCTGATGGGCCTGGGCATGCTCAAAGGCAGCCTTAGCGTAAGGTCGGGCCAACGTGGTCAGTTCTGCCATGATCGCCCTCGCTTAAATTTCAGCGGCCAGTTTGTTAACCAGCTCCGCATGCGCGTTTTGATCGATTGTGGCGCCAAGGATCTTTTCAGCACCGCCAACAGCCAGGGCACCCACTTGGGCACGCAGGGCGTCTTTGACGCTGTTCAGTTCCTGTTCGATCTCGGCTTGAGCCTGAGCCTTCACACGGTCAGCTTCGACGCGAGCCTGTTCACGGGCTTCCTCGACAAGCTGAGCAGCGCGTTTCTTGCTTTGCTCAATGATTTCGGCTGCCTGTGCCTTCGCTTCACGCAGTTGCTGACCCGCTTTCTCTTGGGCCAGCTCCAGGTCGCGAGCTGCGCGGTTGGCAGCGTCCAAGCCGTCGGCAATCTTCTTTTGGCGCTCTTGCAGGGCAGTGATGACCGGAGGCCATACATACTTCATGCAGAAGAGTACAAAAATCAGAAAAGCAACGGATTGGCCAATCAGGGTTGCATTAATGTTCACGCCAACACCTCGCTCGGTCTTTGTCCATCACACCAATCAACTCGTAGAAACGAGTGATTAGCCGGCGATCTGACCAACGAAGGGGTTCGCGAAGGTGAAGAACAGAGCGATACCAACACCGATCATGGTTACGGCGTCGAGCAGACCGGCAACGATGAACATTTTGACCTGCAGCATCGGAACCATCTCAGGCTGACGAGCAGCGCCTTCCAGGAACTTGCCGCCCAGCAGGCCGAAGCCAATGGCGGTACCCAGAGCACCCAGGCCGATCAGCAGAGCAACAGCGATAGCGGTCAGACCAACTACAGTTTCCATCTTTCCTCCCGACTTTTACGTCGTATTGGTTAGGTTTTTAGTTTGAAGCGGTAAAACAAATCGTTTGGTACAGCATGCCCTTGCGGACTTTTTAAGCCCTCCCCCCAAACGAGCGGGGAAGGCTATCAGACACGCCAGGCGGTCTTAATGGTTATCTTCGTGAGCCATCGACAGGTAGACGATGGTAAGCATCATGAAGATGAAGGCTTGCAGGGTGATGATCAGGATGTGGAACACAGCCCACGCCCACTGCAGCACCACACCCAGGCCGCTGAGCCAGAGGATACCGGCGCCGAACATCACGGCGATCAGGATGAACACCAGCTCGCCGGCGTACATGTTGCCGAACAGACGCAGTGCCAGCGAGATCGGCTTGGCGATCAGGGTGACGAATTCCAGCAGGAAGTTGACCGGGATCAGCAGGATCTGAACGAAGATGTTCTTGCTGCCGAACGGGTGCAGGGTCAGCTCGCCGATGAAGCCGCCCAGGCCCTTGACCTTGATGCTGTAGAAGATGATCAGGGCGAACACACAGAAGGCCATGGCCAGGGTCGCGTTCGGGTCGGTGGTAGACACGGCGCGGAACGGAATGTGCGGATCACCGGAGATCAGGATGGCCAGCTGAGGAATCCAGTCGACCGGTACCAGGTCGATGGCGTTCATCAGGAACACCCAGACGAAAATGGTCAGCGCCAGCGGAGCGATTACCGGGCTACGGCCGTGGAAGGAGTCCTTCACGCTGCCGTTGACGAAGTCTACCAGCACTTCAACGAAGTTCTGCAGGCCGCCAGGTTGGCCCGAAGTCGCCTTCTTGGCCGCCATGCGGAAGATGAACAGGAAGATCAGACCCAGCGCGACGGACCAACCCAGGGTGTCCAGGTGGAACGCCCAGAAGCCCATTGCCTTGGCTTCTGCAGCCGAATGGGCGAAGCCCCAGCTGCCGTCTGGTAGTTGACCGTAGGTCAGGTTCTGCAAGTGGTGCTGGATATAGCCCGAAGCGGTTTCTGCTGCCATGGTTGCCTCAAACGCCCTAAGGTCTCGAAAGTCTTTTATTCATCAGCAGGGGCGCGAACCAGCTGACCAAAAGGGTCAACACGAAGACGCCGAATACTGCTAACGGCGCCAGTGGCTTCACTCCTGCGAAGGTCAGTGCAAAAAGCACTGCCGTCAAAATCATCTTGCCTGCCTCGCCAGCGTAGAACGACTTGACGATGGCTTGTGCCGCCCGGGCCCCGCTGAAGCGAAAAGCCTTCCAGGCGAAATACACATTGGGTAGCCAGGCAATCAAACCTCCGCAAAGGCCTGAATATCCACTGACCGCCCCTTTCCACTGCCACAACACCAACGTTGCCAGCAGCAGTACGACGAATTGAGCCAGCAGTACCGGGAAAACCGCCCAGCGATGGAAAGGCAGGCGGTTTGGCGTGCGGATTTCCATCACAACTGCTCCTCGGAAGTCGACCAGCAAGTCAGTTATGACTTGGCATAATTTGTGCCGACAAAATGCGCGCAGAGTATAGGGGTGGATTAACCCCTATTCAACTATTCGGTAGTGATTTCCGACTGCGCGCTACAACGGGAATTGTTTCAGCGGATGTGAGCAAGCACGCCTTGCAACTCGTCAAGCGAGTTGTAGCGAATAACCAATTGGCCTTTGCCCTTGTTGCCATGGCGGATCTGCACGGCCGAGCCCAGGCGCTCTGCGAGCCGCTGTTCAAGGCGTGCGATATCCGGATCAGGTTTGCTCGGTTCGACCGGATCAGGTTTGTCGCTGAGCCATTGACGAACCAGTGCCTCGGTTTGGCGCACGGTGAGGCCACGTGCGACAACATGACGCGCCCCCTCTTCCTGACGGTGTTCTTCCAGCCCGAGCAGTGCACGGGCATGGCCCATCTCCAGGTCACCATGGGCGAGCATGGTCTTGATCGCATCGGGCAGGGTGATCAGGCGCAGCAGGTTCGCCACGGTCACCCGCGACTTGCCGACGGCATCGGCCACCTGTTGCTGGGTGAGCTCGAACTCTTGCTGCAGGCGCTGCAAGGCCAGCGCCTCTTCCAGCGGGTTGAGGTCTTCGCGCTGGATGTTCTCGATCAGCGCCATGGCTATGGCGGCTTCGTCGGGCACTTCGCGGACCATCGCCGGGATCTTGTCCAGGCCAGCCTGCTGGGTGGCGCGCCAGCGGCGCTCACCGGCGATGATCTCGTAGCGGTTGCCGTCGATCGGGCGCACCACGATCGGTTGCATCACGCCATGGTTGCGAATCGAGTGCGCGAGCTCTTCCAGCGCCTCCGGGTCCATGTCCCGGCGCGGCTGGTACTTGCCACGCTGGATCACATCGACCGGCAGGTGTTGCAGTTCTTTCTGGTCGATCTTCACAGCCTGCTCTTCGAGCGCGCTGACGGAAGGACCACTGAGCAGTGCATCCAACCCACGTCCGAGACCCCGTTTCTTGACGGCCATACGGATTCCTTAAGTTGTTTGTGCAGTGCGGGATTGACGGCGTTGACGGCGTACCAGTTCCCCGGCCAGGGCCAGATAAGCCAGCGCGCCTCGCGATTGCTTGTCGTAGGCCAGGGCCGGCATGCCGAAGCTCGGGGCCTCGGCCAGGCGAATGTTGCGCGGAATGACCGTGTCGTACAGCTGCGGACCAAAGTGCTCCTTCAACTGCGCCGATACGTCGTTGTTCAGGCTCAGGCGCGGATCGTACATGGTCCGCAGCAGGCCCTCGATCTTCAGCTCCGGGTTAAGCCGGGCGGCGATGCGTTTGATGTTATCCACAAGGTCGCTGAGACCTTCCAGTGCGTAGTACTCACACTGCATCGGGATGATCACCCCATCGGAGGCGACCAGGGCATTGAGCGTGAGCATCGACAAAGACGGAGGGCAGTCGATGAGGATGTAGTCGTAGTTCTCGCGGATCGGCGCCAGGGCGTTGCGCAGGCGGCTCTCCTTGACCTGCATTTCCAGCAGCACCACTTCGGCGGCGGTCAGGTCACGGTTGGCTGGCAGCAACTGGAAACCCCCGTGCTCGGAGTAATGCATGGCCTGAGCCAGGTCGCATTCCCCGATCAACAGGTCGTAGACCGAGTGCTCGAGCTCGTGCTTGTCCACACCGCTGCCCATGGTGGCGTTGCCCTGCGGATCGAGGTCGATCAGCAGCACACGACGCTTGGTCGCGGCCAGCGAAGCAGCGAGATTGATACAGGTGGTTGTCTTGCCCACACCACCTTTCTGGTTCGCGATTGCGAATACCTTAGCCATTGTTGCGTGTGTTCCCAGTCATGCCTTGCGGCGCAGTATCAGCAGATGACGCTGGCCCTGGCAACCTGGAACGGTCAGGGCCTGCTCGCTTTCCACTGTGAAGTCTGCGGGCAATGCTACCAGTTCATCGGCAGGATGCAGCCCCTTCATTGCAAGCCATTGCGTCCCGGTGTCGCCAAGGTGGCGGGTCCAGTTGGTGAAGTTCTCCATGCTGCTGAAGGCGCGGGAGATGATTCCGCTGAACGGTTGTGTAGGCTGGAAGGCTTCGACCCGGCTGTGGATAACCGTGAGGTTGTCCAGCTTGAGTTCCATTTTCACCTGGGTCAGGAAACGGGTCTTCTTGCCATTGGCGTCCAGCACCGTCACGCGCTTGTGAGGATGCAGGATAGCCAACGGGATACCGGGCATGCCACCGCCACTTCCGACATCCAGCCAGTTGTCACGCTCGCTGTGGATAAACGGCATGACACTGAGGCTGTCGAGCAGGTGACGCGACACCATCTCGTCGGGGTCGCGCACGGCAGTGAGGTTGTAGGCTTTGTTCCATTTGATCAACAGGGCCAGGTAGCCGAGCAGCTTTTCATGATGCTCGGCGTTCAGCTCGACACCGAGCTGGCGCGCACCTGTGGACAACTCTTCAGCGTGTTGCGGGGTGACCAGGGAACTCAAGCGCTTTGCTCCAATTCGCGGCCAGCGCCGCGTTTTTTCAAGTGAATCAGCAACAAGGAAATCGCTGCCGGGGTCACGCCCGGGATGCGCGAAGCCTGGCCCAGAGTTTCCGGACGGGTCTGGCCCAGCTTGCCCTGGATTTCCTTGGACAGGCCGGAAATCGTCGAGTAATCGATATCCACAGGCAGGCGAGTGTCTTCACTGGCGCGCAGACGTGCGATTTCATCCTGCTGGCGGTCGATGTAACCGGCGTACTTGGTGCGGATCTCGACCTGCTCGGCGACCTGTGGATCGATCGCTTCGCCACCGGTTGCCTCGATCAGCCCGGCGTAGTCGATTTCCGGGCGGGCAAGCAGGTTCAGCAGGCTGTACTCGTGGCTGAGCGGGGTACCGAACTTATCCACAATGGCCTGACCTTGCTCGGTGTTCGGGCGTACCCAGGTCGACTTCAGGCGCTGCTCCTCGCGTTCGATGCCGTCGCGCTTGGCGCAATAGGCAGACCAACGCTGGTCGTCGATCAGGCCGAGCTCGCGGCCCTTTTCGGTCAGGCGCAGATCGGCGTTGTCTTCGCGCAGGATCAGGCGGTACTCGGCACGCGAAGTGAACATGCGGTACGGCTCCTGGGTACCCAGGGTAATCAGGTCGTCGACCAGTACGCCGATGTACGCCTCGTCGCGGCGCGGGCACCAGCTGTCTCGGCCCAGCGCCCGCAGGGCTGCGTTGGTCCCGGCCAGCAAACCCTGAGCGCCGGCTTCTTCGTAACCGGTGGTGCCGTTGATCTGGCCGGCGAAGAACAGGCCGCCGATGACTTTGGTCTCGAGGCTGTACTTGAGGTCACGCGGGTCGAAGTAGTCGTATTCGATGGCATAGCCCGGGCGAACGATGTGGGCGTTCTCCATGCCGCGGATCGACCGTACCAACTCCAGCTGCACGTCGAACGGTAGCGAAGTGGAAATACCGTTGGGGTACAGCTCATGGGTGGTCAGGCCTTCCGGCTCGATGAACACCTGGTGGCTTTCCTTGTCGGCGAAGCGGTGGATCTTGTCCTCGATCGACGGGCAGTAGCGCGGGCCGACACCTTCGATCACACCCGAGTACATCGGCGAACGGTCGAGGTTCGAGGCGATGATCTCGTGGGTGCGCGCATTTGTGTGGGTAATCCAGCAGCTCACCTGGCGCGGGTGCATCTGGGCATTGCCCATGAAGGACATCACAGGAATCGGCGTATCGCCTGGCTGCTCGGTCATCACCGAGAAGTCCACCGAACGGCCGTCGATACGCGGCGGAGTACCGGTTTTCAGGCGGCCGACGCGCAACGGCAATTCACGCATGCGGTGGGCCAGGGCGATCGAAGGTGGATCGCCGGCGCGACCGCCGGAATGGTTTTGCAGACCAATGTGGATAAGGCCGCCGAGGAAGGTACCGGTGGTCAGTACCACCGATTCGGCGAAGAAACGCAGGCCCATCTGGGTCACCACGCCTTTGACCTGGTCCTGCTCGACGATCAGGTCGTCGCAGGACTGCTGGAATATCCACAGGTTCGGCTGGTTTTCCAGGATTTCACGCACCACTGCCTTGTAGATAGCGCGGTCGGCCTGTGCACGGGTGGCGCGTACGGCCGGGCCCTTGCGGTTGTTCAAAACGCGGAACTGGATGCCGCTCTTGTCGGTGGCCAGCGCCATGGCGCCGCCGAGGGCATCGATCTCTTTGACCAGATGGCTTTTGCCAATACCGCCAATGGCGGGGTTGCAGCTCATGTGACCGAGGGTTTCCACGTTATGGGTCAGCAGCAGGGTTTTCACACCCATGCGTGCAGACGCAAGCGCAGCCTCGGTACCGGCATGGCCGCCGCCGATGACGATCACTTCAAAACGGGAAGGGAAATCCACCACGCACCTCGTGCCTGTTTTTGCGAATAGAGAAGGTAAGCGGACAAGTATAGGGACTTCACACCCTTTAAAGAAACCGTCTGAGCAAATTTTGACCAGTCTGTGGATGAGTGGCAGCCAACAGAAATCAAAAAGGAGAAATTTAAAAAAGCTTTGTTTTTATGTTTATTCTTATGCACAAGCTTTTCTGTGGATAAGCTCGTGCAGGCCTTTACCCATGCTGTGTAGAGCAAAATTAAACCCTGTGGCTGGAGTACCATGAGGGCTCTGGATAAGACGATTTAGCCTGTGGATTAAATGGCTTGTTACCCACAGGCGGGTTTGTCCTCAGAAAAAAAGCCTGCTTATCAACGGAGCTGAAGGCGAGTTTTCCACAGGGCTCCTGAGAGAAGATTGGGGTAGGTGAATGAAAAAATGTGAACCTGCACCGGCCTCTTCGCGGGTGAACCCGCTCCCACAGGGTTCTGCACAGCCTTCAGGTGCGGCGCGATTTCCGTAGAAGCTGCGAAATTTGAGGTAAAAAAAAGCCGCTCACGAAGGAGCGGCTCTTGGTTTTGCCTGGCTGTGAATTACTTACCAATGCAGAAGCTGGAGAAAATCCGCCCCAGCAGGTCGTCAGAGCTGAATGCCCCGGTAATCTCCCCCAGGGCCTGCTGCGCCTGGCGCAGGTCTTCCGCCAACAGCTCACCCGCGCCAGCCAAGGTCAGTTGTGCACGGCCATGTTCCAGGTGCTCACTGGCCTGGCGCAGGGCATCCAGATGGCGCCGGCGAGCGCTGAAACCACTCTCGGCCGTCTGTTCATAACCCATGCAGGCTTTCAGGTGGTCACGCAACAACTGCAGCCCTGCATCGTCCCCTTTGGCACTGAGGGTGATCGTTACATGGCCGTCATCGCACTGTTCCAGCGCTACCTGCTCACCACTAAGATCGGCCTTGTTCCGAATCAGCGTCACCTTGGCCGGGTCTGGCCGCTGGTCGAGAAATTCTGGCCACAGGGCGAACGGGTCGCTGGCCTCGGGCGCGGTGGAATCCACCACCAACAACACCCGGTCTGCCTCGCCAATGGCCTTCAGCGCACGTTCCACGCCAATCTTTTCCACATGGTCATCGGTGTCGCGCAAACCGGCAGTATCGACCACGTGCAGCGGCATGCCGTCGATGTGGATATGTTCGCGCAGGATGTCCCGCGTGGTGCCGGCAATATCGGTTACGATGGCCGCTTCCCGCCCAGCCAGCTGGTTCAGCAGGCTCGACTTGCCAGCATTCGGCCGACCGGCGATGACCACGGTCATGCCGTCACGCAGCAAAGCGCCCTGCCCGGCTTCCCGCTGCACTGTGGACAACTCGCCGCGAACGTTATCGAGCATCGAAAGTACATGGCCATCAGCGAGGAAGTCGATTTCTTCCTCGGGGAAGTCGATCGCCGCCTCGACGTAGATGCGCAGGGCTATCAGTGCTTCGGTCAGGCTGTGCACACGCTTGGAGAACTCGCCCTGCAGCGAACGCAGTGCGTTGCGCGCAGCCTGGCTGGAACTGGCTTCGATCAGGTCGGCAATGGCTTCGGCCTGGGCCAGGTCGAGCTTGTCATTGAGGAATGCACGTTCGCTGAACTCACCCGGGCGAGCCAGCCGGCAACCAACCTGTACACAGCGCTGCAGAAGCATATCCAGCACCACCGGGCCACCGTGGCCCTGCAGTTCCAGCACGTCCTCGCCGGTGAACGAATTCGGCCCGGGGAAGAACAGCGCGATCCCTTCGTCCAGCACCAGGCCTTCCTCGTCGCGGAACGGGCCGTAATGGGCGTGGCGCGGGGTAAGCGTACGGCCGGTGATCAACTGGCCGGCCTTGGCAGCCAGAGGGCCGGACAACCTGACAATACCCACACCGCCGCGGCCTTGGGCGGTGGCGATGGCGGCGATGGTTTCACGCACAGTGTTCATGCTCGAAAGCCTCTACGACAAAAACGACAGATAGCAAAAACGCCCCACTAGGGGGCGTTTTTTATTCACAGGCTAGCGCAGTAGCCTGTCAAGCAGCAGCTTTTTTGCTGGCTGCTTCGATGCTGCGGGTGATGTACCACTGCTGTGCGATCGACAGGCAGTTGTTCACAACCCAGTACAGCACCAGACCAGCCGGGAACCACAGGAAGAAGAAGGTGAAGATGATCGGCATCATTTTCATCACCTTGGCCTGCATTGGATCCGGCGGCGTCGGGTTCAGGCGCTGCTGGATGAACATGGTGGCGCCCATGATGATCGGCAGGATGAAGAACGGATCCTTGATCGACAGGTCGGTAATCCACAGCATCCATGGAGCCTGGCGCATTTCCACGCTTTCCAGCAGTACCCAGTACAGGGCCAGGAACACTGGCATCTGCACCAGGATCGGCAGGCAGCCGCCCAGCGGGTTGATCTTCTCCTTCTTGTACAGCTCCATCATCGCCTGGGACATCTTCTGGCGATCGTCACCGAAGCGTTCCTTCAGTGCAGCGAGCTTCGGCGCAACGGCACGCATGCGCGCCATCGAACGGTAGCTGGCAGCCGACAGCGGGAAGAACAGGCCTTTGATCAGCATGGTCAGCACGATGATCGACCAGCCCCAGTTACCCAGCAGGCTGTGGATATGTTGCAGCAGCCAGAAGATCGGCTGGGCGATGAACCACAGGAAGCCATAGTCGACGGTCAGTTCCAGGCCTGGGGACAACTCTTTCAGCTTGGACTGGATTTTCGGGCCGGCGTACAGCATGGCGCTGGTTTCGACCTTGCCGCCAGCAGGCACGCTGATGGCCGGGCCGGTGTAGCCGATGATGTAGTTGCCCTGGCTGTCCTTGCGGGTCTGGACAACGTTGTTGTCCGACTTGGCCGGAATCCAGGCGGTCACGAAGTAGTGCTGCAGCCAGGCAACCCAGCCGCCGGACACATTTTCTTTCAAACTACCTTTGTCGATGTCCTTCATCGAGACCTTTTTGTAAGGCTCGGAAGCAGTCCACAGGGCAGCGCCCAGGTAGGTGGCGGTACCGGTGGCGGTGCTCGAAGACGGATCGGAGCTGGCGTCACGCTTGAGCTGGGCAAACATGTTGCCGCTCCAAGCCTGGCCGCTCTGGTTGTCGATCAGGTAGCTGACGGTCAGGTCATATTCGCCGCGCTTAAAGGTGAAGCGCTTGATGTAGTTGACGCCGTTGTCGCTGAACTTCAGGTCGACCACCAGTTGTTCCTGGCCATCGGCCAGCTGGTAACCCTTCTTGTCGGTAGCGTATAGAGGGCGACCGGCAGGACGGGCATCCGGACCGTTTACGCCGGTCAGGCCGCTTTGTGCCAGGTAGACACGCTCGCCACCGTTGTCGAACAGCTGGAACGGAATGTCCGGGTGATCCTGGCGACGTGGGTATTGTGGCAGGTTCAGCTGGATGATGTCACCGCCAACCGGATCGATAGCCAGCTCCAGGACATCGGTCTTGACCCGGATCAGGTCCTTGCTGACCGCAACCGGTGCCAGTTCGGCTGCGCTGGTTTCGGCGTTGGCGCTTGGCACATCGGCGCTGGCGCCGGCATTACCGGCCGGTACGCCATCCGGCAAACCCGGGGCAACGGTGCTGGCAGCAGTATTCTGAGTCGGCAGGGCAGCCTGGCCGTAGTCCTGGTTCCACTTGAGGACCATGACGTAGGACACGATTGCCAGGGCGACGATCAGGATCGTGCGTTTAATATCCATGATTACTCGGCTATCGAAGAAGTTCGGGAGGAAGGAGCGGGAGGAACGGGATCGAAACCGCCGTCGTTCCACGGATGACAACGCCCCAGGCGACGAACGGCTAGCCACCCACCACGCCAGAGGCCGTGGTTTTCGATGGCTTCATAGGCATAACAGGAGCAACTGGGGAAGAAACGACAGTGGTTGGCCATCAGAGGACTAATGGCGTAACGGTAAAACTGGATCGGAACGAGCGCCAGTTTACGCATCTTGGCTGTCTACCCCTGCGGAATTGGCGGTCACTGCTGGAGTGGGCCGGCTGCGCGCCAGGCGTTTCCAGAGTTTGCCAAAGTGTTGGTGCAATTCCGGGTTTTCTATCTCACCCAATCCCTTGCGCGCGACGATCACAATGTCCAAACCGGCAAGCAAATGCTGGTTCAGGCGAAAGGAATCGCGCATCAAGCGCTTGAGGCGGTTGCGTTGAACGGCGAGCTTGACGCTCTTCTTGCCGATCACCAGGCCGAGGCGTGGGTGATCGAGGCCGTTCTCGCGAGCAAGGATCAGCAGGTTTTTCCCTGGAACCTTGCCGGTTGGGGAGTCGAAGACCGCTTTGAAATGTCGGGGTGTAAGCAGTCGCTTTTCCCGACTGAAGTCCTGACTCACCACCTGTGCCGAAAAATCAAATGGCCAGACGCTTACGGCCTTTGGCACGACGACGCGACAGAACAGCGCGGCCGTTCTTGGTAGCCATACGGGCACGGAAGCCGTGGGTGCGCGCGCGCTTGATGGTGCTTGGTTGGAAAGTACGTTTCATGGCGTGTTACCTGGTTTGTCGACGACGGGCCGGGATGGCCCCCTTTTTAAGAGACCGGCGATTCTAGAGAAAGCAAGCCCGTAGGTCAATTTCCAACCAGACTTTCCATATAGAGCACGTGATGGACGGTGCGTGCCTGCCCTCCCCCAGGGGGTGCTTGATCGGACACACGAATTGGGGACAACATGAAAAAAAAGAAGAGACATATAAAAAGCTTTTCTGAAGAATCTATAAATCTTAAGTGGATAACCTTCTGTGGATAACCTGATTTAGGCCAGAAAATACGGGCTGTACAGAGTTTTACAACTGTGTTCTCAACCGGTGCTGCGCTTGTTTTCTTCGTGGGCAGAAGCTGTGGATTAAAAGGCTACTTACCCACAGGTGAGTTATCAACAGGCCTGACCTCAGGGTTGTGCATAGCGCTCATGACTACTTATCCACAGAGCTTATTCACAGTGCGATGAAGCTGTTTTGGTCGATAAATGGCTGTTTTGTCATGGTTCCTAACGTGTCCACATGTGGATAACTGAACGCTCGACCGGTACAATGGCGGTTTGTTTTTGCCTCATCCGGCTTTCAAACTCAGGGGATATCCGTGTCAGTGGAACTTTGGCAGCAGTGCGTGGAGCTTCTGCGCGATGAACTGCCTGCCCAGCAATTCAACACCTGGATCCGTCCGCTACAGGTCGAAGCCGAAGGCGACGAGTTGCGCGTCTATGCGCCTAACCGTTTCGTTCTCGATTGGGTCAATGAAAAGTACCTTGGTCGTTTGCTCGAGCTGTTGGGCGAAAACGGCAGCGGCATTGCGCCTGCCCTTTCCTTGTTGATCGGCAGCCGTCGCAGCTCTGCGCCACGTGCCGCACCCAACGCGCCAGTAAGTGCTGCGGTGGCCGCCTCGCTGGCCCAGAGCCAGACACCGAAGGCAGTGCCGGCAGCGGTCGAACCCGTCGCCGTCGCGGCGGCCGAGCCTGTGCTTGTCGATGAACTGGCCGAGCCATCCTCGCGTGATAGCTTCGATGCCATGGCCGAACCGGCTTCTGCGTCGGCTGGTAGTGCACGGACCGAACAGCGCACCGTGCAGGTTGAAGGTGCGCTCAAGCACACCAGTTACCTGAACCGCACCTTCACGTTCGATACCTTCGTCGAAGGTAAGTCGAACCAGCTGGCGCGCGCGGCTGCCTGGCAGGTGGCAGACAACCCCAAGCATGGCTATAACCCGCTCTTCCTTTATGGTGGTGTGGGCCTGGGTAAAACCCACCTCATGCATGCTGTGGGTAACCACCTGCTGAAGAAGAACCCGAATGCCAAGGTCGTGTACCTGCATTCGGAGCGCTTCGTCGCGGACATGGTCAAGGCGCTGCAACTCAATGCCATCAACGAATTCAAGCGTTTCTACCGCTCGGTGGATGCGCTGCTGATCGACGACATCCAGTTCTTTGCCCGTAAAGAGCGCTCGCAGGAAGAGTTTTTCCACACCTTCAACGCCCTGCTCGAGGGTGGCCAGCAGGTGATCCTTACCTCTGATCGCTACCCAAAGGAAATCGAAGGCCTGGAAGAGCGCTTGAAGTCGCGCTTTGGTTGGGGTCTGACGGTGGCCGTCGAGCCGCCAGAACTGGAAACCCGCGTGGCTATCCTCATGAAGAAGGCCGACCAAGCCAAGGTCGAACTACCGCATGACGCGGCCTTCTTCATTGCCCAGCGTATCCGCTCCAACGTCCGTGAACTGGAAGGTGCATTGAAGCGGGTGATCGCTCACTCGCACTTCATGGGCCGCGACATCACTATCGAACTGATTCGTGAGTCGCTCAAGGATCTGCTGGCGCTGCAGGACAAGCTGGTTAGTGTGGATAACATTCAGCGTACCGTCGCCGAGTACTACAAGATCAAGATCTCCGATCTGTTGTCCAAGCGTCGTTCGCGTTCCGTGGCGCGTCCACGACAGGTGGCCATGGCCCTGTCCAAGGAACTGACCAACCACAGTCTGCCGGAAATCGGCGACATGTTCGGTGGTCGGGACCATACGACCGTGCTACACGCCTGCCGCAAGATCAACGAACTGAAGGAATCCGACGCGGACATCCGCGAGGACTACAAGAACCTGCTGCGGACGCTGACGACCTGATGGCCGTCTGCGCAGCTAATTGAAGGCAAGGGACTAGACCATGCATTTCACCATTCAACGCGAAGCCCTGTTGAAACCCCTGCAACTGGTCGCCGGTGTCGTCGAGCGCCGCCAGACCTTGCCGGTCCTGTCCAACGTATTGCTGGTCGTGCAAGGCCAGCAACTGTCGTTGACTGGTACCGACCTGGAAGTCGAACTGGTAGGCCGCGTGCAACTGGAAGAGCCGGCCGAGCCTGGCGAAATCACTGTTCCGGCACGCAAGCTGATGGACATTTGCAAAAGCCTGCCGAACGACGCCCTGATCGATATCAAGGTCGACGAGCAGAAACTGTTGGTCAAGGCCGGCCGCAGCCGTTTTACCCTGTCGACCCTGCCAGCCAATGACTTCCCGACAGTGGAAGAAGGCCCGGGCTCGCTGACCTGTAACCTGGAGCAAAGCAAGCTGCGCCGCCTGATCGAGCGGACCAGTTTCGCCATGGCCCAGCAGGATGTGCGCTACTACCTCAACGGCATGCTGCTGGAGGTTTCCCGCAACACCCTGCGAGCTGTGTCCACTGACGGTCACCGTCTGGCGCTGTGCTCCATGAGCGCACCGATCGAGCAGGATGATCGCCACCAGGTCATCGTGCCACGCAAAGGTATCCTTGAACTGGCACGCCTGCTGACCGACCCGGAAGGCATGGTCAGCATCGTTCTGGGCCAGCACCACATTCGCGCCACCACCGGTGAATTCACCTTCACTTCCAAGCTGGTCGACGGTAAGTTCCCGGACTACGAGCGCGTACTGCCCAAGGGCGGTGACAAGCTGGTGGTCGGCGACCGTCAGGCGTTGCGTGAAGCTTTTAGCCGTACTGCGATTCTTTCCAACGAAAAGTACCGCGGTATCCGCCTGCAACTGGCCGCTGGCCAACTGAAGATCCAGGCCAACAACCCTGAGCAGGAAGAAGCTGAAGAAGAAATCAGCGTGGACTACGAAGGTAGCTCACTGGAAATCGGCTTCAACGTCAGCTACCTGCTGGACGTCCTGGGCGTAATGACTACCGAGCAAGTTCGTCTGATCCTGTCCGACTCCAACAGCAGTGCCCTGCTGCAGGAAGCTGGCAATGACGATTCTTCCTACGTTGTCATGCCGATGCGTCTGTAACCCGTAGCAGGCGAAATGTCTCTTCGACGTATCATGGTCACCGCGGTGCGCAATTTGCACCCGGTGACACTCTCACCGTCCCCCCGCATCAACATCCTTTACGGCGCCAACGGCAGCGGCAAAACCAGCGTGCTTGAGGCCGTGCACCTGCTCGGGCTGGCGCGCTCGTTCCGCAGCACCCGCCTGAACCCGGTTATCCAGTATGAACAACCGGCCTGTACCGTGTTCGGTGAAGTGCAATTGGCCGAGGGTGGCAGCAGTAACCTGGGGGTTTCCCGGGAGCGGCAGGGAGAATTCACTATTCGCATCGATGGGCAGAATGCGCGGAGTGCGGCGCAACTGGCTGAGTTGCTACCGCTTCAGCTCATCAATCCGGACAGTTTCCGCTTGTTGGAAGGCGCTCCGAAAATACGCCGCCAGTTTCTAGATTGGGGAGTGTTCCACGTGGAACCTCGTTTTCTGCCAGCCTGGCAACGGCTACAGAAGGCACTGCGGCAGCGGAACTCATGGTTGCGGCATGGTACACTTGACCCAGCTTCGCAAGCCGCCTGGGACCGGGAATTGTGCCTGGCCAGTGCGGAAATAGATGAATACCGTCGCAACTACATCAAGGCCTTGAAGCCCGTCTTCGAGCGAACCCTGAGCGAACTGGTCGAGCTGGACGGGTTGACCCTTAGCTACTACCGAGGCTGGGACAAGGACCGGGAACTGCAAGAAGTACTTGGTTCCTCTCTCCTTCGCGATCAGCAGATGGGCCACACCCAGGCCGGTCCGCAGCGTGCTGATCTGCGTCTTCGTCTGGCTGCCAACAACGCAGCCGACATCCTGTCGCGTGGTCAGCAAAAGCTGGTGGTGTGCGCATTGCGCATTGCCCAAGGCCATCTCGTTAGTCAGGCTCGCCGCGGTCACTGTATTTATCTCGTGGATGACTTGCCGTCCGAACTGGACGACCAGCATCGCCGCGCGCTGTGTCGCTTGCTTGAAGAATTACGCTGCCAGGTGTTCATCACCTGTGTAGATCACGAATTACTGAGGGAAGGCTGGCAGACGGAAACGCCAGTTGCTTTGTTCCACGTGGAACAAGGCCGTATCACCCAGACCCACGACCATCGGGAGTGAATGCATGAGCGAAAATCAAACGTACGACTCCTCCAGCATCAAAGTGCTGAAAGGTTTGGATGCCGTGCGCAAGCGCCCCGGCATGTACATTGGCGACACCGATGATGGTAGCGGCCTGCACCACATGGTCTTCGAGGTGGTCGACAACTCGATCGACGAAGCCCTCGCCGGTCACTGCGATGACATCACCGTCATCATCCACCCGGACGAGTCCATCAGTGTGCGCGACAACGGTCGCGGCATTCCGGTCGACGTGCATAAAGAAGAAGGCGTTTCCGCAGCAGAGGTCATCATGACTGTGCTGCACGCTGGCGGTAAGTTCGACGACAACTCCTACAAGGTATCCGGCGGGCTGCACGGCGTAGGTGTCTCTGTTGTAAACGCCCTGTCAGAAAAACTGGTACTGACCGTTCGCCGTAGCGGCAAAATCTGGGAACAGACCTACGTTCACGGTGTTCCACAGGCGCCGATGGCGGTTGTCGGTGACAGCGAAACCACCGGTACCCACATCCACTTCAAGCCTTCGGCTGAAACCTTCAAGAACATTCACTTCAGCTGGGACATCCTGGCCAAGCGTATCCGAGAGCTGTCGTTCCTCAACTCCGGCGTTGGCATTCTGCTGAAGGATGAACGTAGTGGTAAGGAAGAGTTCTTCAAGTACGAAGGCGGCCTGCGCGCGTTCGTCGAATACCTGAACACCAACAAGACCCCGGTCAACTCCCAGGTATTCCACTTCAACGTCCAGCGTGACGATGGCGTGGGTGTTGAAGTCGCCCTGCAGTGGAACGACAGCTTCAACGAAAACCTGTTGTGTTTCACCAACAACATTCCGCAGCGTGATGGCGGTACTCACTTGGTGGGCTTCCGTTCCTCGTTGACCCGTAGCCTGAACAGCTACATCGAACAGGAAGGCCTGGCCAAGAAGAACAAAGTGGCGACCACTGGCGACGACGCCCGCGAAGGCCTGACCGCGATTATCTCGGTGAAAGTACCGGACCCTAAGTTCAGCTCGCAGACCAAGGACAAGCTGGTCTCCTCGGAGGTGAAAACCGCCGTGGAGCAGGAGATGAACAAGTACTTCGCCGACTTCCTGCTGGAGAACCCGAACGAGGCCAAGGCCGTCGTTGGCAAGATGATCGACGCTGCCCGAGCCCGTGAAGCGGCACGTAAAGCTCGTGAAATGACTCGCCGTAAAGGCGCGCTGGATATTGCCGGCCTGCCAGGAAAACTGGCCGACTGCCAGGAAAAGGACCCTGCCCTTTCCGAACTGTACCTGGTGGAGGGCGACTCCGCGGGTGGCTCGGCGAAGCAAGGCCGCAACCGTCGTACCCAGGCAATCCTGCCGTTGAAGGGTAAAATCCTCAACGTCGAGAAAGCGCGCTTCGACAAGATGATCTCTTCCCAGGAAGTGGGCACGCTGATCACTGCACTGGGCTGCGGTATCGGCCGTGAAGAGTACAACATCGACAAGCTGCGTTATCACAACATCATCATCATGACCGATGCTGACGTTGACGGTTCGCACATCCGTACCCTGCTGCTGACCTTCTTCTTCCGGCAGCTGCCGGAGCTGGTCGAGCGCGGCTACATCTACATTGCCCAGCCACCGCTGTACAAGGTGAAGAAAGGCAAGCAGGAGCAGTACATCAAGGACGACGAGGCCATGGAAGAGTACATGACCCAGTCGGCCCTGGAAGATGCCAGCCTGCACCTGGACGAGTCGGCACCAGCGGTTTCCGGCGTGCAGCTGGAAGCATTGGTGAATGAATTCCGTAGTGTCATGAAGACCCTCAAGCGTCTGTCGCGCTTGTATCCAGAAGAGCTGACCGAGCATTTCATCTACCTGCCGGAGGTGAGCCTGGAACAGCTGGGTGACCACGCTGTGATGCAAGCCTGGCTGGCCCAGTTCCAGGAACGTCTGAACAACAGCCAGAAGTCCGGCCTGGTTTATAAAGCCAGCCTGCGCGAAGACAAAGAACGCAACGTATGGTTGCCAGAAGTGGAGATCACTTCCCATGGCCTGGCCAGCTACGTCACCTTCAACCGGGACTTCTTCGGCAGCAATGACTACCGTACCGTAGTCAACATTGGTGCCAAGCTGTCCAGCTTGTTGGGCGAAGGTGCTTACGTACAGCGCGGTGAGCGACGCAAGGCAATCGTCGAGTTCAAGGAAGGCCTGGATTGGCTGATGAACGAGACCACCAAGCGGCACACCATCCAGCGATACAAAGGGTTGGGTGAGATGAACCCGGACCAGCTGTGGGAAACCACCATGGACCCGACCGTCCGCCGTATGCTCAAGGTCACTATCGAGGATGCGATCGCTGCCGACCAGATCTTCAACACCCTGATGGGTGATGCGGTCGAGCCGCGTCGTGACTTCATCGAAAGCAACGCGCTGTCGGTATCGAACCTGGACTTCTGATTCGCCTAGATCTACAGGCACTAAAAAGCCCGCGAAAGCGGGCTTTTTAGTGCCTGTAGAAAATCAGTAACCGCTGATGACGTTGACGATCACACCACTGGCAATAGCAACCAGCACATAGTCTCCGTTCACATACAACCAGCGGTGATCACGGGGTGGTGCATACAGGTGGCGTGCTTTCCAGTCGGTCACCCAGTAACGGTCGCCACGGTAATGCGGGTCAACCACATGACCGCGATGCCACTGTTGATGCGGAACAGGCATGTCCGGTTGTGGGCGGAAGTTCGGGTCGCGGTAGGCGGGACCGTGGTCATTGTCATGGCGGCCTTGGTGCTGCGGCTGCCCATGCGGTGGGTTGCCCTGGTGCGATGGACCGCCATCATGCCGGTCAGGTGGGCCTGGCTGCGCGAAACTGGCCAAAGGGGCGCTGAGCATGAGCGCGGCGCAGATCACGGTCAGGGTTTTCTTCATTTTGCGGTCCTCTGGATGTTGATGCCTGGCGAGAGCTGACGGGCTGCCAGGTTCGGTTAACTAATCAGACCACAATCATTCCCGCTTAATGTCAGGACAGAGGTAAAGGTCCGGTAAAGGTCTGAGGAGGCGCGGTGGATGGCACCGGCTTTGCCGGTGTTCGCGGGTGAACCCGCTCCCACAGGATGTGTGTTGCCGTCGGGTATACGCGGGCCCTTCTAGACCGCGTTAACCGAACGCCTCAATTCAGGCCAAGCTCCTTCAACCGGCGATATAGGGTTCGCTCGCTCAGGCCAAGGTGACGGGCCAGTTCACTGCGCGAGCCCTTGAACTGTTCCAGTGCCTGCGCCAGCTCACCCAGGTGATTGCGCCGGCCACCAGTCTTGATCGCCCCCGCTGGTCCAATATCCTCCGGCAAATGCTCGGGCCGGATCAGCCCGTCATCGGCAAACAAGCGCGCCCTTTCCAGAATGTTGCGCAGTTCGCGAATGTTGCCCGGGAATGGATGCAACCCAAGCTGCTGCAAGGCATCGTCGCTCAGCCTGGGTGTCGGCTTGCCTGCCATGCGCTGCAGCAGGCTCTGGGCGAGCAAGGGAAGGTCTTCTACCCGCTCGCGCAATGCCGGCAGACGGATCGGGAAGCCGCTGATGCGGTAGTACAGGTCTTCGCGGAAGGTACCGTCCGCGACCATTTGCCTGAGGGG
Organism: Pseudomonas sp. B10(2017); assembly: GCF_002113295.1. NCBI lineage: Bacteria > Pseudomonadati > Pseudomonadota > Gammaproteobacteria > Pseudomonadales > Pseudomonadaceae > Pseudomonas > Pseudomonas sp. B10(2017). The sequence continues at coordinate 21,484 of NZ_NEJU01000009.1, read as the reverse complement.
TTTATGGGTTGCCGACACCAGGCGAAAATCCGAATGCACCGTGCGCAGGCTACCCACCGGGCGGAAGCTGCCGGACTCGATCAGGCGCAGCAGCTTCACCTGCATCGCCAGCGGTACCTCCCCAATTTCATCGAGGAACAGGGTGCCGCCATGCGCCGCTTCAGCCAGGCCGATCTTGCGCTGGTTGGCGCCAGTGAACGCACCCTTCTCGTAGCCGAACAACTCGCTCTCGAACAGCGACTCGGTCAGGCCGGTACAGTCGACCACCACCAACGGGCCGTTAGCCCTGGGGCTTCCCATGTGCAGCGCACGGGCGAACAGTTCCTTGCCAGTACCTGACTCACCCTGTAGCAAAACCGGGATCTGCGCCGGTGCCGCACGTTGCAGGCTGGCCAGGGCCGCCTTGAACGCTGGCGCCCGGCCGACCAGCCCCTGTTCCTGAGGCTGCGCCGACGCGAGGGTAATGCTGGTCAGGCGCTCGACAAAGGCCACCACCCTGTCCTGTTCATCCAGGATCGGCCGCAGCTCGACATCCACATGCTCGGGGCCGCGTGGCGTGTGATGAATGTGCAACACCCGCTCCGGAACCTTGCTTTGCCACGCTTTGCGCATCGGGCAATGCTCGCCGGCCTGGTCGCAAGGCACGGCGTAGTGGTGCGAGACCTTGTGGCATTTCTCACCGAGCGGCGCTTGCTCATGGCGACCAAACTGGCGGCGATAGGCAGCGTTGGCCGCCAGGATGTTGTAGTCGGTATCCAGCACGATGGTTGGCAGGGCATCGTGCTCAAGATAGGAAACCAAAGCTAGGATGAGGGGATGGGCTTCAGGCATGACGGCACCGATTGGATGACCGGCGCAGGGTAACAAGGACTGCCAAACACTGCCATTGGCTGACAGTCGACTGCCATCTGCGCTGTCACTGTCATCGGCAACTGAGAGCAACGGGCCGGTTTCATTGGCCCAGGCGCAGGAAAATGCCTGGCATGCATCTTGATAAACCTCCTGGCACTGCCTACGCGCGTACAAGGCTGGGCGGATAAATTGGAGAACGCGATGATCATCGGCAACAACCTGCACGTGGACGCCTTTTACGATAAGGCGACCTCGACCATCAGCTACCTGGTCATGGACTGCGAAACCCGCAAATGCGCATTGATCGACAGTGTGCTGGATTACGACCCCAAGTCCGGGTGCACTTGCACGGCATCGGCGGACCGCCTGGTCCAGCGCGTGACCGAGCTTGAAGCCAGCGTGCAGTGGGTGCTGGAAACCCATGTGCATGCAGACCATCTTTCGGCAGCGGCCTATTTGAAGGAAAAGCTCGGCGGCCATACCGCCATCGGCGCACACATCACCCAGGTACAGAAAGTTTTTGGTGCCTTGTTCAACGCCGAACCTGGCTTCGCCCGCGATGGCAGCCAGTTCGATGTGCTGTTCGAGGACGAGGAAGGTTTCCGCATTGGCAATCTGCATGCCCGCGCGTTGCACACCCCGGGGCACACGCCTGCGTGCATGAGCTTCATGATCGAGGACGCCGGCGAGACCGCGGTGTTCGTCGGCGACACCCTGTTCATGCCCGACTACGGTACCGCCCGTTGCGACTTCCCAGGGGCCGATGCCCGCACCTTGTACCGCTCGATCCGTCGCCTGTTGGCCTTCCCCGACCAGACCCGGCTCTTCATGTGCCACGACTACCTGCCGGGTGGCCGTGACATGCAGTACGTCACCACCGTGGCCGAGCAGCGCGCCAACAATATTCATATCCACCAGGGCATCGATGAGGACAGCTTCGTCGCCATGCGTGAAGCTCGCGACAAGACCCTCGAGATGCCCGTGCTGATCCTGCCTTCGGTGCAGGTAAACATGCGCAGCGGCCAGTTCCCCGCGCCGGAAGATAACGGTGTGAGCTACCTGAAGATTCCGCTGAACAAGCTGTGACCGCCCTGCCCCATAACCAGATTTACAGGATTTACCTCCATGCCTGCCTTGTTGTCCCCCGCCAATACCGACCACCACAAAGTGGTCATCGTCGGTGCTGGCGCCGCCGGAATCGCCACCGCTTCCAGCCTGATCAGCCGTGACCCGTCGCTGGACGTTACCTTGATCGACCCCGCCGACGTGCATTACTACCAGCCCGGCTGGACCATGGTCGGTGCGGGTGTGTTCAAGGCGCCAAGCACTGCTCGCACCATGGCCTCGACCATTCCGCGCGGCGTGCGCTGGATAAAGGCACGGGTGCAGAGGTTCGACCCGCTGGGCCAACTGGTCCTGCTCGAGGGCGGCCGCGCCATCAGTTATGAACAGCTGGTGGTCTGCCCGGGCCTCAAGCTGGATTGGGCAGCCATAGATGGCCTCAGCGAGACCTTGGGCCGCAACGGCGTCACCTCCAACTACCGCTACGATCTGGCACCCTACACCTGGGATCTGGTGCAGCAGCTCAAGCAAGGCCGAGCCCTGTTTTGCCAGCCGCCCATGCCGATCAAGTGCGCAGGCGCGCCGCAGAAGGCGTTGTACCTGTCTTGCGACCACTGGCTGCGGCACGGTCATCTGGGGGCTGTGAAAGCCAGCTTCTTCAATGCCGGCGCAGTGTTGTTCGGAGTGGCGGACTACGTGCCTGCACTGATGAAGTACATCGACAAGTACGCCGTGGACCTCAATTTTTCCCACCGCCTGGTCGCCGTGGACGGCCCGAACAAGCGCGCCACCTTCGTGCGCACCTTGGCCGATGGCAGCAGCGAAACCCGTATCGAGGCCTTCGACATGCTGCACGTGGTACCGCCGCAGGTGGCACCGGACTTCATTCGTGAAAGTCCGCTGGCCGATTGCGCCGGCTGGGTCGATGTCGACCCGCACACCCTGCGCCATCGCCACTTCACCAATGTCCATGCCCTTGGGGACGTGATCAACACCAGCAATGCCAAGACCGCCGCCGCTGCACGCAAGCAGGCTCCGGTCGTGGCCAACAACGTGCTGGTGGCCCTGGGAAGGTTGCCTACCCTCGCCCAGTACGATGGTTATGGCTCGTGCCCGCTCACCGTCGAGCGCGGCAAGATCGTCCTGGCTGAATTCACCTATGGCGGCAAGCTGGCTCCAAGTTTCCCCAACTGGTTGCTGGATGGTCGCAAGCCGACACGTCTGGCCTGGTTGCTCAAGGCGCAGGTGCTGCCACCCCTGTACTGGAAAGGCATGCTCAAGGGCCGCGAGTGGCTGGCACGGCCACAGCCGTTGGTAGCCGAGGGTCGGCAGTGATCGAACATCAATTACTGGGAGCGGGTCTGGGCGCGCTCATCGGTGCCGTGCTGGCGTTGACCGGTGCCGGCGGTGGCATTCTCGCAGTGCCTTTGCTGGTGTTCGGCCTGGGGTTGTCGATGGTCGAGGCAGCACCGGTCGGCCTGCTGGCAGTAGGCATGGCGGCGGCGGTGGGAGCAATGCTGGGCTTGCGGCAGGGCCTGGTGCGCTACCGGGCAGCGCTGTTCATCGCATTGATCGGTGTGGCAGCGGCGCCATTCGGGCTGATGCTGGCGCACCGCTTGCCGAACACGCCACTGCAGTTGGTGTTCGCTGTGGTGTTGGTGTATGCCTGCCTGCGTATCTGGCGCAAAGCGGCCAAGGAACTGCGCGGCGAAGCCAATGATGCCCATCGCTACATCGAACCCTGCGTGCTGAACCCGCTGCAGGGCCGTTTGCGCTGGACCCTGCCGTGCGCGCGCGCCCTGGCCTTCACGGGCGCATTGTCCGGGCTGCTGTCCGGCCTGCTCGGCGTGGGCGGTGGCTTTGTCATCATTCCGGCCCTTAACCGCTACACCAACCTGCGGATGGCCAGCATCGTCTCCACCTCGCTGGCGGTGATCGCGCTGGTGTCCACAGGCAGCGTGGTCAGCGCCAGCCTGGCAGGGGTCATGCACTGGCAGGTTGGCGCCCCGTTCGCTGTCGGCGCAGTGCTTGGCCTGCTGCTGGCGCGGCCGTTGGCGAACAGGCTGGCCGGGCCGCGCTTGCAGCAGATGTTTGCCGTGGCCGGTTGGGCCGCGGCTCTGCTGCTGGCCGGCAAGGCGCTATTGGGCTAGCAGCTCGCTCTGTTCCGCCGCGCACAGCGCCAGCAGGTAGTCCCACACCACCCGCAGTCGCACCGACTTGTGCAGTTCGCGGCGGGTGCAGATCCAGTAGCTGCGCTGGATGGTTTCGCCAGGTAGCACGCGCACTAGCGTCGGGTCGTGGCGGGCCATGTAGTTGGGCAGCACGGCGATGCCCAGCCCGGCGCGGGCGGCGGTTTGCTGGGCGATCACGCTGGTGCTGCGAAACACTACGCTGGGGGCCCGGCAGAAGCTGTTGAGAAACAGCAGCTCCTGGCTGAACAGCAAGTCGTCGACATAACCAATCCAGCTGTGCCGGGCCAGGTCCTCGCGGTTGCGCAGCGGGGGCGCACGGTCCAGGTAGTCCTGGCTGGCATACAGGGCCAGGCGGTAGTCGGTGAGCTTGCGGGTGATCAGCAGGTCGGCGCTGGGCCGTTCCAGGTGGATGCTGATCTCTGCCTCACGATTGAGGATGCTGACGAAGCGCGGCACCGCCACCAGTTCCACTTCCAGGCCGGGGTAGCGCTCGAACAGCGCATTCATGCGCGGTGTGAAGAACATGATGCCGATGCCTTCGGTCACCCCCAGGCGAATCTTGCCGAGCGGCGTGATGGCTTGGGTGATTTCTTCCTGTGCCAGCAGGGCGACGTTTTCCATGGCTTCTGCGTGCTTGAGAAGAGCTTGGCCCGAGGGCGTCAGTTCATAGCCCTGGGCATGCTGCACGAACAGTGCGGTACCCAGGCTTTGCTCGATGCTCTCGATGTGCCGGGCAACGGTGCTGTGAGTGGTGTTGAGGCGCTTGGCGGCGGTAAGCAGGCGCCCGCTGCGCTGCAACTCGAGGAAAAAACGCAGATCGTTCCAGTCGAACATGCTGATCCTTTTTGGCAGTTCGTTCCGGCCTCTTCGCGGACATGCCCGCGAAGAGGCCGTTACAGACTTGCCACTGTGCTAAAACGCACAGCGGCTGCGCGAAATCTCGTGTTTCCTCCACGAAATTACTCACTAAGATGGATCGGGACAAGAATAATAATCAGGCCCGAGGTTGCACATGCCATCAGCCGATTCTGTCTTCGACTACGTGGTCGTGGGGGCCGGGCCCGCCGGTTGCCTGCTGGCCAATCGTTTGTCCGCCGACCCTTCCTGCCGCGTGCTGCTGCTGGAGGCGGGTGGCCGCGACAACTATCCCTGGATCCATATCCCCGTCGGTTACCTCTATTGCATCGGCAACCCACGCACCGATTGGTGCTTCAAGACCGAGGCGCAGCCCGGCCTGGGCGGTCGCGCGCTGGGCTATCCACGCGGCAAGGTTTTGGGTGGCTGCTCCTCGATCAACGGCATGATCTACATGCGCGGCCAGGCCGCCGACTACGACCTTTGGGCCGAGCAAGGCAACGACGGCTGGGCCTGGAAGGACGTACTTCCGCTGTTCAAGGCCAGCGAAAGCCACTATGCCGGCGCCAGCGAGCACCACGGTGGTGATGGCGAATGGCGGGTCGAGCGACAGCGCTACAGCTGGCCGATCCTCGATGCCTTCCGTGATGCCGCCGAGCAGAGCGGCATCGGCAAGGTCGATGACTTCAATACCGGCGACAACCAGGGGTGTGGATATTTCCAGGTCAACCAGCGCAGCGGTGTGCGCTGGAACGCTTCCAAGGCTTTCCTGCGGCCGATCAAGGACCGCCCAAACCTCACCGTGCTGACTGGCGTTCAGGTTGACCAGGTGCTGCTCAACAACACCCGTGCGCGGGCGGTAAAGGCATTCTGGCAGGGTGCCTGGCACGAGTTTGCGGCACGTCGCGAGATCATCCTCTGCGCGGGCGCTGTGGGCTCTCCCGGTATCCTGCAACGCTCCGGCATCGGTCCACGGCAGCTACTGGAAAGTCTGGGTATTGGCGTGCGTCATGACATGCCAGGCGTTGGCGGCAACCTGCAGGATCACCTGCAGCTGCGCCTGATCTACCAGATCCGCAATACCCGTACCCTGAACCAGATGGCCAACAGCCTGTGGGGCAAGATGGGCATGGGCTTGCGCTACCTCTATGATCGCAGTGGCCCGCTGGCCATGGCGCCGAGTCAGTTGGGCGCATTCGTGCGTTCAAGCTCGGAGCAGGCCACCGCCAACCTGCAGTACCACGTGCAGCCGCTGTCACTTGAGCGCTTCGGCGAGCCGCTGCACAGGTTCCCGGCCTTTACCGCCTCGGTATGCAACCTGCGCCCGGCCAGCCGCGGGCGTATCGATATCCGCAGCAGCGACATGAACAGCACTCCGCTGATCGACCCCAACTATCTCAGCGACCCCCAGGACCTACGCGTCGCCGCCGACTCCATTCGCCTTACCCGACGTATCGTCCAGGCCCCTGCCCTCGCTGCGTTCGACCCGAAGGAATACCTGCCGGGCCCAGCCCTGCAAACCGAAGAAGAGCTGTTCGAAGCCGCCGGCAAGATCGGCACCACCATCTTCCACCCGGTAGGCACCTGCCGCATGGGCAATGGCGAACTGGACGTTGTGGATAACCAGTTGCGCGTACACGGCATCCCTGGCCTGCGCGTGGCGGACGCATCGATCATGCCGCAGATCACCTCTGGCAATACCTGTTCACCCACCCTGATGATCGCCGAGAAGGCGGCGCAACTGATTCTCAAAGGAGCTGCGACCCAGACCTATCTGAACGAAGACGCGATACCGACGCCCTGAACGAGGGTGCGTGCAGTACCGGCAGCTGGCGGTCAGAAGCTGCCGACAGTGGAACAACAAGAATAATCACTGTGGCCTGCGGGCCGAGGACAGCAACGATGTCGGATTACATCCAAGAGCAGGGTGCGGCGGCCAGCAGCTCCAACCGTCGTGAAGAACGCAAGATCATTTTCGCGTCATCCCTCGGGACAGTTTTCGAGTGGTATGACTTTTTTCTCTATGGGGCGCTGGCAGCGGTCATCAGCAAGCAGTTCTTCGCTGGCGTGAACGACACCACTGCCTTCATCTTTGCCCTCATGGCCTTTGCCGCTGGCTTCCTGGTGCGGCCGTTTGGTGCGCTGGTGTTCGGCCGCCTGGGCGACATGATCGGGCGCAAGTACACTTTTCTGGTCACTATCGTGCTGATGGGCCTATCCACCTTTGCGGTGGGGCTGTTGCCCACCTATGCCAGCATTGGCATCGCGGCACCGATCATCCTGGTGGTCCTGCGCATGCTGCAAGGGCTGGCGCTGGGCGGTGAATACGGCGGTGCGGCCACCTATGTTGCCGAGCATGCGCCACCCGGCAAACGCGGCTTCCACACTGGTTTCATCCAGTCCACCGCTACCCTCGGTCTGTTGTTGTCGCTGGTGGTGGTGCTGGGCAGCCGTTATGTAAGCGGCGACCAATTCGAAACCTGGGGCTGGCGCCTGCCGTTCCTGCTGTCGATCGTGCTGCTGGCGATATCTACCTGGATCCGCATGAGCATGCATGAGTCGCCGGCGTTCGTGAAAATGAAGGCCCAAGGCAAGGTCAGCAAGTCGCCGATCCGGGAGTCGTTCACGTCCTGGCCGAACCTGAAAGTGGTGCTCACCGCGCTGTTCAGCATCAACGCCGGGCAGGCCGTGACCTTTTACACGGCGCAATTCTATGTGCTGTTCTTCATGACCCAGATGCTGAAGATGGACCCGGCGCAGGCCAACACCCTGCTGATCATCAGCGTGGTGATTGGTGCGCCGTTCTTCGTGTTCTTTGGCTGGTTGTCCGACCGTATTGGTCGCAAGCCGATCCTGATGCTCGGCCTGCTGCTGGCCACGGTGCTTTATTTCCCGATGTTCAAAGCGCTGAGCCACTACGCCAACCCACAGATCGACGCGGCCAGCCGCCAGGCGCCGATCGTGGTCACTGCCGACCCGCAAGGCTGCACCTTCCAGTTCGACCCGGTGGGCAAGGCGCGTTTCGACAGCCCGTGCGACAGGGTCAAGACCTTCCTGGTCAAGCAGGGCCTGCCTTACAGCTCGGTCGATGTGGCCGGCAGCGATGTAGTGGTGAACATCGGCGACAAGACCATCAACGGCTTCGACGAAGCGGCCATGCGTGCGGCGGTGGAACAGGCTGGCTACCCGGCCAAGGCCGACCCTGGGCAGGTCAATCAAGTGATGGTGGTGGTGTTGATCGTGGCGATGATACTGATCGCGACCATGACCTATGGGCCGCTGGCGGCGGTGATGGTCGAGCTGTTCCCGACTCGTATCCGCTACACCTCGATGTCACTGCCCTATCACATTGGCAACGGCTGGTTCGGTGGCTTCCTGCCAACGGTGTCGTTCGCGCTGGTGGTGTATACCGGGGATATCTTCTACGGGCTGTGGTACCCGGTGCTGGTGACCGGGGTCAGCCTGGTGGTGGGGATCTTCTGCCTGAAAGAAACCAAGGATGTGGATATCGACAAGATCTGACGGTTGGCACGGGCTTCTTGTAGGAGCGGCCTTGTGTCGCGAAAGGGCCGCAAAGCGGCCCCGGGGCATCAGCAGTGATGCACAAATTGCTGGGGCTGCCTTGCAGCCCTTTCGCGACACAAGGCCGCTCCTACACCGATCACCAACACCCGCATGAGCCCATAAAAAAACCGGCTGTAAAAGCCGGTTTTCTTATGCCCAGAAAAAACTTATGCACGATTTTCAGAAAAATGTCATACGCAGAAATAAATAGCTAATTCAAAGACTTAGCGATCACTTCAGGGTTTTAATCCAAAAACAGTTCACAAGTTATCCACAGATGATCAAGCCATCTGCTCCTGGGGCTTTTCCTCTGCCGGCGGCAGTGAACCCATGGCCCGCTGGGTCGCTTCGTTCCACGCCGCGGCGCGGTCGTTGAGCTCGGCGATGGCCCGTGGTCCGGTACCGTTGGCGTACATCGGTTCGCCAATCACCACCTCGATCGTGCCAGCGCGCTTGCCCCAGCCGGTCTTCGGCCAGAACTTGCCGGCATTATGGGCAATCGGCAGCACCGGCAACCCGGCATTCACTGCCAGCGCGGTACCGCCACGCGAGAACTTGCCCATGGTGCCAAATGGCACGCGGGTGCCTTCCGGGAAGATCAACACCCAGGTCTTCTGCTTGAGCAGCTCGTCACCCTTGCTGGCTACCTGGCGCAGGGCTTCCTTGGGGTTATCGCGGTTGATCGCGATAGGCCGCAGCATGGCCATGGCCCAACCGAAGAACGGCACGTACAGCAACTCGCGCTTGAGCACCTGGCTTAGCGGCGAGAAATACTGGGAAATGAAGAAGGTCTCCCAGGTGCTCTGGTGGTTGGACAGAATCACGCAAGGTTCAGCAGGCACGTTCTCGGCGCCAGTGATCCTGTAGTCGATACCCAGGATGGTGCGCACAAGGAACAACGCGCAACGGCACCAGTACACGTTGATGAACTTGTAGCGCTTGGGGAATGACAGGAAAGGCGCGACGAAGAAGCTCAGCGAGCACCACAGTAGCGAACTGGTGCCCAGCAGCAGGTAAAAAAGAAAGATTCTGATCGCCTGCAGGATCGACATAGTGGCTTGTACCATTGCGGGGCATGCCCGCCTGAGAAAAATGCGCCCGAAGGCGCACTGTTTAAATTAGTTCTCTGGCGATAGCTGCCAGATCGTCGAAAATCAGTGTAGTTTCCGGGACGCCTTTTTCCAGGGTCCGCTCGCCCTTGCCGGTTTTTACCAGCACGGGTTGTGCACCGACGGCCAGGGCGGCCTCCAGGTCACCTTTGCTGTCGCCAACGAACCAGACGCCTTCCAGGCCGACCTGGTAATGCTCGGCAATCGCCCGCAGCATGCCAGGCTTGGGCTTGCGGCAATCGCAGCCTTCGTCCGGCCCGTGCGGGCAATACACGATGTGGCCAACTTCGCCACCCTGCTCGGCCACCAGCGCGCGCAGGCGCGCGTGCATGGCCTCGAGGGTGGCCAGCGCATAGTAGCCACGGGCAATGCCGGACTGGTTGGTGGCTACGGCCACCGTCCAGCCCGCCTTGCTCAACTGCGCGATCGCTTCGACCGAGCCAGGGATCGGCACCCACTCGTCCAGCGTCTTGATGTAGGCGTCGGAGTCATGGTTGATTACTCCGTCACGGTCGAGAATCAGCAGTTTCAAGGCTTACCCCAGCAGCGAAATATCGGCCACGCCCAGGAACAGGCCGCGCAGGCGGCTGAGCAGGGCATAACGGTTGGCGCGTACCTTGGCATCCTCGGCGTTGACCATTACCGCCTCGAAGAAGGCGTCGACCGGGTCACGCAGGGCCGCCAGGCGGGCCAGCGACTCGCTGTACTGGCGTGCAGCAGCCATGGGTTGCACGGCCTGGTCGGCCTGCTGGATGGCCGAGTACAGGGAGAACTCGTTGGCGTTGTCGAAGTATTTCGGCTCGACATGATCGGCGATGGCGCCTTCGGCCTTGCTCAGCAGGTTCGACACGCGCTTGTTCACTGCGGCCAGAGCCTCGGCTTCCGGCAGCTTGCGGAAGGCTTGTACAGCCTGCACGCGCTGGTCGAAGTCCAGGGCAGAACCTGGCTGCAGGGCACGTACCGACAGGTAGGTGGCCACATCGATGCCTTCGTCTTCGTAACGCGCACGCAGGCGGTCGAAGATGAACTCCAGCACCTGTTCGGCCAGGCCGGCGGCCTTGACCTTGGCGCCGAACTGCTTGACCGCGAACTCGACCGCACCGGTCAGGTCCAGGTCCAGCTGCTTCTCGATCAAGATACGCAGCACGCCCAGTGCGGCACGGCGCAGGGCGTACGGGTCTTTGCTGCCGGTAGGCAGCATGCCGATGCCGAAGATGCCGACCAAGGTGTCGAGCTTGTCGGCGATGGCCACGGCAGCACCGGTGAGGGTCTGCGGCAGCTCGGCGCCAGCACCGCGCGGCATGTACTGCTCGTTCAGGGCAAGGGCAACGTCTTCCGGCTCACCGTCGTTGAGCGCGTAGTAGTAACCGGCAACACCCTGCATTTCAGGGAATTCGCCGACCATCTCGGTGGCCAGGTCGCACTTCGACAGCAGGCCCGCACGGCCTGCGCGCTGGGCGTCGCCGCCGATCAGCGGGGCGATGAAGGCGGCCAGCCTGGAAACGCGCTCGGCCTTGTCGTACACGGTACCCAGTTGAGCCTGGAACACCACGTTCTTCAGGCGCTCGTTGAAGGTTTCCAGCGGCTGCTTCTTGTCCTGCTTGAAGAAGAACTCGGCATCGGTCAGGCGTGGGCGCACGACCTTCTCGTTGCCTTGCACGATCTGCTTCGGGTCGCGGCTCTCGACGTTGGCCACGGTGATGAAGCGCGGCAGCAGCTTGCCTTCGCTGTCCAGCAGGCAGAAGTACTTCTGGTTGTCCTGCATGGTGGTGATTAGGGCTTCCTGTGGCACTTCGAGGAAACGCTCCTCGAACGAGCACACCAGCGGCACCGGCCATTCGACCAGGGCGGTCACTTCGTCCAGCAGCGCCGGCGGCACGATGGCGCTGCCTTCCTGCTGCATGGCCAGTTCGGCGGTACGCTTGCTGATCAGCTCGCGGCGCTCTGCGAAGTCGGCCAGCACGTAGGCTTTGCGCAGGTCTTCGACGTAGTTGGCCGGGGTGGTGATGACCACGTTTTCCGGGTGGTGGAAGCGGTGGCCACGGGATTCACGGCCGGCCTTCTGCGACAGGATGGTGCAGTCGACCACCTGGTCGCCCAGCAGCATCACCAGCCATTGGGTCGGGCGCACGAACTCTTCACGGCTGGCCGCCCAGCGCATGCGCTTGGGGATCGGCAGGTCGTTGAGCGAATCTTCGACGATGGTCGGCAGCAGGCCAGCGGTGGCCTTGCCCGGGATGTGCTGGGAGAAGCGCAGCTTGGGGCCGCTCTGGTCGATTTCCGACAGCTCCACACCGCATTTCTTGGCAAAGCCCAAGGCAGCCTGGGTCGGCTCGCCGTCTTTGAAAGCAGCCTGCAGGGGCGGGCCGTCGATGTTGATGCTGCGATCAGGCTGCTGCACGTCCAGCTGGCGAATCAGCACGGCCAGGCGACGCGGCGCGGCGTAAACTTGCTTGCCGGTGTAGTTCAGGCCAGCGGCCTGCAGGCCTTTCTCGATACCAGCCAGGAAGGCTTCGCCGAGGCTGGCGAGGGCCTTCGGTGGCAGCTCTTCGGTGCCCAGTTCTACCAGGAAATCTTGAGCACTCATTGTGCAGCCTCCAGCTTAGCCAACACTTCGTCACGCAGTTCAGGGGTGGCCATCGGGAAGCCCAGGCGTGCGCGGGCTTGCAGATAGCTTTGCGCCACGTCCCGGGCCAGGGTACGTACACGCAGGATGTAGCGCTGGCGCTCGGTTACCGAGATGGCACGGCGGGCGTCCAGCAGGTTGAAGGTGTGCGAGGCCTTCAGCACCATTTCATAGGTCGGCAGCGGCAGCTCAAGCTTGATCAGGCGGTTGGCTTCGCTTTCGTAGAAGTCGAACAGCTCGAACAGCTTCTCGACGTTGGCGTGCTCGAAGTTGTAGGTCGACTGCTCCACCTCGTTCTGGTGGAACACGTCGCCATAGGTGACCTTGCCGAACGGGCCGTCGGCCCACACCAGGTCGTACACCGAGTCGACACCCTGGATGTACATGGCCAGGCGCTCCAGGCCGTAGGTGATTTCACCGGTAACCGGGTAGCACTCGATGCCGCCTACCTGCTGGAAGTAGGTGAACTGAGTGACTTCCATGCCGTTGAGCCAGATTTCCCAGCCCAGGCCCCAGGCGCCGAGGGTCGGCGATTCCCAGTTGTCTTCGACGAAGCGAATGTCGTGGACCAGCGGGTCCAGGCCGATGGCTTTCAGCGAGCCGAGGTACAGCTCCTGGAAGTTGGCCGGGTTGGGCTTCAGTACCACCTGGAACTGGTAGTAGTGCTGCAGGCGGTTGGGGTTTTCGCCATACCGCCCGTCGGCAGGGCGACGGCTAGGCTGCACATAGGCGGCGTTCCAGGTTTCTGGACCCACGGCGCGCAGGAATGTAGCGGTGTGGAAAGTGCCGGCGCCTACTTCCATATCGTAGGGCTGAAGCACCACACAACCTTGCTCGGCCCAGTAGTTCTGCAGGGCGAGGATCAGGTCTTGGAAGGTACGCACGGCTGGCGTAGGCTGGCTCACGAAATTCACCTGTATCTGGGGATGCGGATGTAAAGAGCGGGAGTATAACCTGATTCGCCTCGCCCTCTACTCATTGGAGCCTTATGCCACGCTGCTTTTGGTGTACCGACGATCCGTTGTACCAGGCCTACCATGACCAGGAATGGGGAACGCCCCAGCGTGACCCGGCGTTGCTGTTCGAGATGCTTTTGCTCGAAGGGTTCCAGGCAGGGCTGTCGTGGATCACCGTATTGCGTAAACGCGAGCGTTATCGCGAGGTGATGCACGGCTTCGATCCGGTGAAACTCGCCGTCATGAGTGACGAACGCATCGAGGAGCTGATGCAGGATGCCGGCATCATCCGCAACCGCCTCAAGCTCAAGGCTGCCAGGCGCAATGCTCAGGCGTGGCTGGCTGTGGACAACCCGGCCGACTGGCTCTGGTCATTCGTCGGTGGTGCGCCGAAGATCAACCACTTCAGGGGCCGCGGCGAGGTGCCAGCGGTTACCGATGAAGCCAAGGCGATGAGCAAAGCCCTGCAGAAAGCCGGCTTCACGTTCGTTGGCCCGACCATCTGCTATGCCTTCATGCAGGCGACCGGCATGGTCATGGACCACACCACCGATTGCGATCGCTACGCCGCCTTGTTGCGCTGAGGGGTTACAATGCGCGCCTTGTTGAAATAAGGAATTCGCCTGTGGAAAAGTTCAAGGGCGCCCTGATGGTCGGGGTGCTGCGTCTGTTTGCCAAGCTGCCCTGGGGCGCTGTGCAGCGCGTTGGCGCCGGTATCGGCTGGCTGATGTGGAAGATCCCCAACGGCTCGCGCAATGTCGTGCGCATCAACCTGGCCAAGTGCTTCCCGGAGATGAACCCTGCCGAGCGCGAGCAGCTGGTTGGCCGCGCGTTGAAGGATATCGGTAAATCCTTCGTCGAAAGTGCCTGTGCCTGGATCTGGCCGCCGCAGCGCTCGCTGGAGCTGGTCAAGGAAGTGCACGGCCTGGAAGTGCTGGAGCAGGCCTTGGCCTCGGGCAAGGGCGTGGTCGGCATCACCAGCCACCTGGGCAACTGGGAAGTGCTGAACCACTTCTACTGCAACCAGTGCAAACCGATCATCTTCTACCGCCCGCCGAAGCTGAAGGCGGTGGATGACCTGCTGCGCGAGCAGCGGGTGCAGATGGGCAACCGCGTGGCGCCTTCGACCAAGGAAGGCATCCTCAGTGTGATCAAGGAAGTGCGCCGTGGTGGCCAGGTGGGTATTCCAGCCGACCCGGAGCCGGCGGAGTCGGCGGGGGTATTCGTGCCGTTCCTGGGAACCCAGGCGCTGACCAGCAAGTTCGTGCCGAACATGCTGGCAGGGGGCAAAGCGGTGGGGGTGTTCCTGCATGCCCTGCGGCTGCCGGATGGCTCGGGCTTCAAGGTGTTTCTGGAGGCGGCGCCGGAAGAGATGTACAGCACCGACGTGACCGTGTCGGCAGCGGCGATGAGCAAAGTGGTCGAGCGCTATGTGCGCGAGTACCCGAGCCAGTACATGTGGAGCATGAAGCGCTTCAAGAAGCGCCCGGCTGGCGAGGCGCGCTGGTACTGAGTTATCCACTGCTCTTCCAGTAGGCTGAATGCACTTCTGCCTGTGGTAGCAAGGACCTTGTGGGAGCGCGTTACCCGCGAATGCAATGTTGGCTTCACCGACGCATTCGCGGGTGAACCCGCTCCCACAGAGACCGCGTCAGCTTGAGATTTTGTCGAGCTTCTTCAGAAACACGGTCATCTCTTTTTCGGCCTGCTTGTCCCCATGGGCTTGCGCCGCCACGATCCCCTCCTCCCAGGCCTTGCGCGCCGCCGCCAGGTCCCCCTGCAACTGATGCGCCTTGCCCAGCAGCTTCCACGCTGCCGAGTACTTCGGGTCCTGTTCCACGCAGCGTGCCAGATGCACCGCCGCTTCAGCGCCATTGCCTTCGTCCAGCCAGGCCTTGCCCAGCCCGAACCTCAGCAGCGGGTTATCCACACCCTTGGCCAGCATCTTCTCCAGCGATTCGCGCATGCCTCGTGCTCCTAGAAGAAACTCAAGCCAACGTGGAACAGCTTCTCCACATCCCGAATATGCTTTTTATCCACAACGAACAGGATCACATGGTCGCCCGATTCGATCATGGTGTCGTCGTGGGCAATCATCACCTCTTCGTCACGAATGATCGCACCGATGGTAGTACCCGGCGGCAAGGCGATGTCTTCGATCGCCTTGCCGACCACCTTGCTCGACTTCGAATCCCCGTGCGCCACTGCTTCGATAGCTTCGGCAGCGCCACGGCGCAGCGAGTGCACGCTGACGATATCGCCTCGGCGCACGTGCGCCAGCAGGGTACCGATGGTGGCCAGCTGCGGGCTGATGGCGATGTCGATATCGCCACCCTGCACCAGGTCGACATAGGCTGGGTTGTTGATGATGGTCATCACCTTGCGCGCACCCAGGCGCTTGGCCAGCAGCGACGACATGATGTTGGCCTCGTCGTCGTTGGTCAGGGCCAGGAAGATATCGGCGTCGGCGATGTTCTCCTCCAGCATCAGGTCCTTGTCCGAGGCGCTGCCCTGCAGCACCACGGTGCTTTCCAGGGTGTCGGAGAGATGCCGGCAACGGGCCGGGCTCATCTCGATGATCTTCACCTGGTAGCGGCTTTCGATGGCCTCGGCCAGGCGTTCACCGATCTGCCCGCCACCGGCGATGACCACACGCTTGTTGGTTTCGTCGATACGGCGCAGCTCACCCATAACCGCGCGGATGTCCTTCTTCGCGGCGATGAAGAACACTTCGTCGTCTGCTTCGATAACCGTGTCGCCCCGCGGGGTGATCGGGCGGTCGCGGCGGAAGATGGCCGCAACACGGGTGTCGACGTTGGGCATATGCGCGCGGATCTGGCGCAGTTGCTGGCCTACCAGCGGGCCGCCGTAGTACGCCTTCACTGCCACCAGCTGGGCCTTTCCTTCAGCGAAGTCGATCACCTGCAGGGAGCCTGGGTGCTCGATCAGGCGCTTGATGTAGTTGGTCACCACCTGCTCGGGGCTGATCAACACATCGACCGGGATATGGTCGTTATCGAACAGCTCTTCGCGGGTCAGGTAGGCCGACTCGCGCACCCGGGCGATCTTGGTCGGGGTGTGGAACAGCGAATATGCCACCTGGCAGGCGACCATGTTGGTTTCGTCACTGTTGGTTACCGCCACCAGCATGTCGGCGTCGTCGGCACCGGCCTGGCGCAGCACCGTAGGCAGCGAGCCGCGGCCTTGCACGGTGCGGATGTCCAGGCGGTCGCCCAGGTCGCGCAGGCGGTCGCCGTCAGTGTCGACCACGGTGATGTCGTTGGCTTCGCTGGCCAGGTGCTCCGCCAGCGTACCGCCTACCTGGCCTGCGCCGAGGATGATGATCTTCATCCGCTACTCCCTACCCTTTGTTCTTATCCGCGCGAGGCGGCGATCTTGATCAGCTTGGCATAGTAGAAACCGTCGTGGCCGCCCTCCTGGGCCAGCAACTGGCGGCCGTGGGGCTGGCGCAGGCCGGCTTCGGTGGCCAGATCCAGCTCACGGGCACCTGGGGTGCGGGCGAGGAAGGCATCGATCACTTCGGTGTTCTCGGTCGGCAGGCTGGAGCAGGTGGCGTACAGCAGCATGCCGCCCACTTCCAGGGTCGGCCACAGGGCATCGAGCAGCTCGCCTTGCAGCGTGGCCAGGGCCGGGATGTCGTCGGCCTGACGGGTCAGCTTGATGTCCGGGTGTCGGCGGATCACGCCGGTGGCCGAGCACGGTGCGTCGAGCAGGATGCGCTGGAACGGCTTGCCGTCCCACCAGCTGGCGGTGTCGCGGGCATCGCAGGCGATCAGCTCGGCGTCCAGTTGCAGGCGGTCGAGGTTCTCGCGCACGCGGGTCAGGCGCTTGGCTTCGAGGTCGATGGCCACAACGTGAGCCAGGCCGGCTTCGGCTTCCAGCAGGTGGCAGGTCTTGCCGCCTGGTGCGCAGCAGGCGTCGAGCACGCGCTGGCCGGGGGCCAGCTCCAGCAGGTCGGCGGACAGCTGCGCGGCTTCGTCCTGCACGCTCACCCAGCCTTCGGCAAAGCCTGGCAGGCCGCGCACATCGCAGGCTTCGGCCAACACGATACCGTCACGGCTGTACTGGCAGGCGCTGGCGCCAATGCCCGCCTCGGCCAGCAGCGCCAGATAGGCATCGCGGCTGTGGTGGCGTCGGTTGACCCGCAGGATCATCGGCGGGTGGGCATTGTTGGCGGCACAGATGGCTTCCCACTGCTCCGGCCAGAAGGCCTTCAGCGACTTCTGCAGCCAGCGCGGGTGGGCGGTGCGTACCACTGGGTCGCGCTCCATGCCAGCCAGCAGTTCCTCGCCTTCGCGTTGAGCGCGGCGCAACACGGCATTGAGCAGGCCTTTTGCCCACGGCTTCTTCAGCTTGTCGGCACAGCCGACAGTCTCGCCGATGGCTGCGTGGGCCGGGATTCGGCTGTAGAACAGCTGGTACAGGCCGACCAGTAGCAGCGCCTGCACATCGGCATCGGCGGCCTTGAACGGCTTCTGCAGCAGCTGCGCGGCCAGCAGGTCGAGGCGTGGCTGCCAGCGCGCGGTGCCGAACGCCAGGTCCTGGGTCAGGCCGCGGTCGCGTTCATCGACCTTGTCCAGTTGCGCCGGCAGCGAGCTGTTCAGCGAGGCCTTGCCACTGAGCACAGCGGCAAGGGCGCGGGCGGCGGCGAGGCGTGGATTCATTGGCCCAGCACCTTGCCGCTGGCGAATTTCTCGCGACGGCTGTTGAACAGGTCGCTGAAGTTCAGCGGCTTGCCGCCGGGCAGTTGCAGGCGGGTCAGGCTCAGCGCCCCTTCACCGCAGGCGACTACAAGACCGTCCTTGCTGGCAGAGAGGATCTCGCCGGGGGTACCTGTCGCATTGGACAAGTTGGCGGCCAGCACTTTAACGCTTTCGCCATCGAGGGTGCTGTGGCAAACCGGCCACGGGTTGAAGGCACGGATCAGGCGCTCCAACTCGACGGCCGGGCGGCTCCAGTCGATACGCGCTTCGTCCTTGTTCAGCTTGTGCGCGTAGGTGGCCAGGGCATCGTCCTGAACTTCACCTTGCAGCGAACCATCGGCCAGGCCGGCGATGGCCTGGACGACTGCGGGCGGGCCCATCTCGGCCAAGCGATCGTGCAGGCTGCCGCCAGTGTCTTTGGCACTGATCGGGGTGACCACCTTGAGCAGCATCGGGCCGGTGTCCAGGCCTGCTTCCATACGCATCACAGTCACACCGCTCTCGGCGTCGCCGGCTTCCACGGCGCGCTGGATCGGTGCGGCACCGCGCCAGCGTGGCAGCAGGGAGGCATGGCTATTGATGCAGCCCAGGCGCGGGATATCCAGCACCACCTGCGGCAGGATCAGGCCATAGGCGACCACCACCATCAGGTCCGGCTTCAGCGCGGCCAGTTCGGCCTGGGCTTCGGCGTTGCGCAGCGTCGGCGGCTGAAACACAGGGATGTCATGGGCCACAGCCAATTGCTTCACCGCGCTCGGCATCAGTTTCTGGCCGCGCCCGGCCGGGCGGTCGGGCTGGGTGTAGACGGCCACGATCTCGTAGGGGCTGTCGAGCAAGGCCTTGAGGTGTTCGGCGGCAAACTCTGGAGTGCCTGCAAAGACGATGCGCATGGAGTTCTCGCTTCAAAAAAGAAAAAGGCTTGCCGGAGCAAGCCTTCTGGAAGGTGGGGATCAGGCTTGCTGGCGGTGCTGCTTTTCCAGCTTTTTCTTGATCCGGTCGCGCTTGAGCTGCGACAGGTAGTCGACGAACAGCTTGCCGTTGAGGTGATCGAATTCGTGCTGCACGCATACCGCCAGCAGGCCTTCGCACTCCAGCTCGTAAGGCTTGCCGTCACGGTCCTGGGCCTTGACCCGCACACGCAGCGGGCGGTCGACGTTCTCGTAGAAGCCAGGTACCGACAGGCAGCCTTCCTGGTACTGGCCCATGTCATGGGTCAGCTCTTCGACCGTGGGGTTGATGAAGACGCGCGGCTCGCTGCGGTCTTCACTGAGGTCCATGACCACGACTTGCTGGTGCACGTTGACCTGGGTGGCGGCCAGGCCAATGCCAGGGGCTTCGTACATGGTTTCAAACATGTCGTCGATCAGCTGACGCAGGGCGTCGTCGAACACCGTCACCGGCTTGGCGATGGTGCGCAGGCGCGGGTCCGGGAATTCGAGAATGTTCAAGATGGCCATAAGGTCAGGCAGTCACTGTGCGTTCGGTTGAAAACTGAGCACACATAATAAAGGGAAACGTGGATTTCAGCACCTGGCAAAGCTCGGCTAGGGTTTTCAAAAGCCGCTTATAGCCCATTCGATGGACAGGTTGTCAAAGCGTTATCAACAAAGTTATCCACAGTTTGTGCCACGTCGATGGCCCCGATTAGATCAAGGATGATCCTCATGCATACCTACCATTCGTCGCCTCTTCCACCTGCCGAGCTGGAGGCGAGATTACGCCTTCACCGGCTGCCGGAGACGGGATTGCGTCGCTTTAACACCTTGCTGGAGGCCTTTGGCAGTGCTTCATCGGCACTGTGCGCACCGGCCGGCGCGTGGCGCGCATTGGGCATACCACAGGCCACCATCGATGCACGGCGCAGTGCCGAAGTACGGGAAGGCGCACTGGCCGCAATGGCCTGGTTAGAGCGCCCGGGCCAGCATTTACTGATGTGGGACGGCCCTGGCTACCCGCCACTATTGGCGGAAATCGACGATGCCCCTCCACTGCTCTTCGTCGCTGGCAACCCGGCCTTGCTCGAGCGCCCACAGCTGGCAATTGTGGGCAGCAGGCGTGCTTCACCCCCGGCGCTCGACACCGCTGCGGCATTTTCCCGCTACTTGGCGCAGGCCGGTTTTACCATTACCAGCGGCTTGGCTGTGGGCATCGACGGTGCCGCTCATCGGGCCGCATTACAGGCCAATGGGGGCACGATTGGCGTGCTCGGTACAGGGTTGCAAAAACTTTATCCACAGCGCCACAAGTCGCTTGCGCAAGCGATGATAGACAACGGTAGCGCGCTGGTTTCCGAGTACCCGCTGGATGCCGGGCCGCTGCCCGGCAACTTCCCTCGGCGCAATCGCATCATCAGCGGCCTGTCGCTGGGCGTGCTGGTGGTCGAGGCCAGCCTGGCCAGTGGTTCTCTGATTACCGCACGCCTGGCTGCCGAGCAAGGCCGCGAGGTGTATGCCATACCGGGCTCCATTCACCACCCCGGGGCAAAGGGCTGCCACCAGTTGATCCGTGACGGCGCGCTGCTGGTGGAGAGCGTGGAGCAAATATTGGAAAGCCTGCAGGGCTGGCAGAACCTGCCGCCTGCGGTTGTGGATAAATTTGACCATCCCCTGCTCGCCCTGCTGCATGCTGCGCCACAAACCAGCGAAAGTCTGGCCCACTGCAGCGAGCTGCCGCTGGCCGACGTGCTGGCGCAGCTGACCGAACTGGAGCTGGAAGGCCGGGTCAGCAATGAAGCCGGGCGTTGGTTTGCCCGCGCGGGCTAAGTACACTGCTCACAAGCAAGGTATATAGGCGGAGTAACAGAAATGGTGAGCAGTTTTCGTGTGCAACAAGCCGCACGTGAGATCCGGGCGGGCGCAGTGATCGCCTATCCGACGGAAGCGGTCTGGGGCCTGGGCTGTGACCCGTGGAATGAGGACGCGGTGTATCGCCTGCTGGCGCTGAAGTCGCGGCCTGTGGATAAAGGCCTGATCCTGGTTGCCGACAACATCCGCCAGTTCGACTTCTTGTTCGAGGATTTCCCCGAAGACTGGATCGACCGCATGGGCAGTACCTGGCCGGGGCCGAACACCTGGCTGGTACCGCATCAGAACCTGTTGCCCGAGTGGGTGACCGGGGAGCATGACACCGTGGCGCTGCGTGTCAGCGACCACCCGTTGGTGCGCGAGCTTTGTGCGTTGGTGGGACCGTTGATTTCCACTTCGTGCAACCCGGGCGGGCGCCCGGCGGCGAAGACCCGGTTGCGGGTGGAGCAGTACTTCCATGGGCAGCTGGATCTGGTACTGGGCGGGGCATTGGGTGGAAGGAAGAACCCGAGTGTGATTCGTGACCTGGTGACTGGCGAAGTCGTTCGCCCGGGCTGATACCGCTGGCAAGGGCTTCGCCCTCGATCGCCGGCAAGCCAGCTTGTGTCTTGAGAGGGGATTAGAATCTGAAGTGAGAGCGGTGAATGGCAAGCTGAATGCCAGAGGTGCCTTGAGCACGTGTGGGAGCACAAGCTGCCATTCACCGTTCCACTTTGGCGAGAGCCCGAACAGTTGGATGA